>CAYLUL010000040.1:0-14035 GCA_964386835.1 uncultured Methanospirillum sp. | reverse complement strand
ACAACCCTGCCACCTCGTATCTCGCCGCCCTCTCCATCCTGGTCCTGCTCCGCGATCTCGCCGAGCCGATCGTGGTGGGGACGTGACTGCGGTCCCACTCTCACGGCTCCTCGCCTTCATCGAGGAGGACGCCCCCTTCGGGGACGCGACCTCTGAGGCCGTGCTCGGTGACGAGTGCTGTGAGGCCCGCCTTCGCTTCCGTGAACCGGGCATTACCGCCGGCCTCTGCGAGGCGAGTGCGCTCTTCTCACACTTCGGTGTCACGGTGACATTCCTCGCCGCTGATGGGGATCAGGTCGAGGCCGGCGCCGTGGTTCTCGAGCTCGCCGGGCCGGTCCGCGCCATCCTCCTCGTCGAACGGACTGCGCTCAACCTGGTCGCCCGGATGGCCGGGATCGCGACCGCGACCGCCCGGTATGCGGCCCTCGCCCGCAATGCCTCCCCCGGGGTAAGGGTGGCGGCCACCCGCAAGACCGCGCCAGGCCTCCGGCTACTCGATAAGCGGGCCGTCGTTCTGGGGGGTGGCGACCCCCACCGGTACAGCCTTTCAGACGCAGTCCTCGTGAAAGACAACCACCTGGCGCTCGTCGGGATCGAGGAGGCGGTCGACCGGGCGCGGGCCGTCTCAGCCTACCGGGTGATCGAGGTGGAGGCGGAGACGGCGGACGAAGCGGTCCGCGCGGCTCGGGCCGGCGCCGGGATCGTGATGCTCGACAACATGACCCTGGATGGTGCGAAAAAGGCCCTTGCCGCGCTCGAGGCGGCCGGGCTCCGAGACCGGGTGGCCGTCGAGGTCTCTGGCGGGATCACCGAGGAGACGGTCGGCGCCTATGCCGCTCTCGGGGTCGATATCATCAGCGTCGGGGCCCTCACCCATTCGGCCCGGGCGCTCGACGTCACCCTCGAAGTGTCCGCACCGCGATGAGCGGATTGAAGAGGGAACGGACTCTCCAGGATTCAAGGACGATGTCCGATCGACCCATCCCTTCCCCCCCAACGATGAAGTCCGTGTCGTCCCTGACTCCAGCGAGAGCCGGGGGTTCGACGGTAGTCTTTTCGCCGACATCGCGGAAGGCCGCACCATCGTTTTCGGCTGGCTGGAATGCAGGGGCCGATTCGAGAGTGGCTGGCGAGTCTGGCTGTAGCCTCGTGATCCACGGGCCGGCGGTGATCGACTCGGGCGAAGTGGCAGATCTGGTCATCCGCCTGAAACCGGTCCGGGTCACAGTGGCCGGGGTGATGGCCCGATGCGCGGCAGAAGAGCACGGTCTGGCCGCCTGCTGGACCGGGGAGCGCCCGTCAGCGGCCCTCGCCAGGGACCCGAGGGCGGTGCTCGTGAACCGCGGTCGGGATCCGATCTCGGGCCGGGTCTTCGGCGAGGAGATCGTCCATAGGCTCAGCCGCCCGCTCGTCCATATCGAGTGCTCTGACCGGGTTGTGATCGCCTGGGCTGGGGCCGACGGGCGGGCGATCGCCCTGCGCCTGGGGTGGCCTCTTGAAGAGCGCCGGGCCGACCGGACGGCACCGGACGGGAACCGGCGGACGATCCGGGGGTGCCGACCCGGGGACCCGCTGATGGTTGACGGGCTCGTGATCGGGAGGGCGACCGCACCTGAGGCCCGACTCTCCTCGGACGGCGAGACGATCGTCGCGGAGGCGGGCTGCGTCGTCCGTGCTCACGGGATCGAGAAGCTCCGTCGACGCGGGCCGATCAACCTGCCCGACGCCTGGTGCACGGCGGGCACGCTGCGTGATGCCCTGCCACGGTCCGCATCCGGGCGTTCGAGGACCGGGCGCATCCTCGTGCTGGACCATGACGCAGTCGGGATCTACCGAGGGCTTGCCGACGACGTCTGTGGGGTGCTCGCGATCGGCGATGACACAACGGCAGCCCTGCTCCACCTCGGGGTCCACCTTGACCTCCCGGTCTTCGGGGTCACTGATGGAGATGGGGATGGGCTGGTCGCAGGAAAGGGCGCGGCTGGATCGGTCGTGGTCAGGGCGTTCACCGAGCGCGACGACGACCTGGGAAGCGAGCTCACCGCACGACTAAATAATGGACCGGTCGCCTGGGACCAGCTCGTCGCCGATCTCCTCGGGTACCTCGGGGACCGGGTCCAGGTGGTCGGATGAACGAAGGCGGGATGCTCTGCGCGAACTGTAAGGGAAAGGGACTCTGTGGTCTCCCCCGCTGCCCGATCACGGCCCGATTCCTGGCGCGGGTCGGGAGCCGGCCGGTCAGCTCGTACATGGGCGCGGCGCCCTCGGTCTTCGTCGGCTCGTACGGCTACCCGAATGTCCAGGGCGGCCCTCTCCTCCTTGGCGACGAGGATCGTCCCCCGGCCTGGATCGCCCGGGGCCTGTCCCTCGACGACGTGGTGAACCTTCGGGCTTCGACGATCGCTGCTCGAGCCCCGGTCACAAGAGTGCAGGACGCGATGGCCGAGGTCGCCCTCTCGGCTCGGCCAGTCGACGTCGAGGTCGCCTTTACCCGCCCGGTGGACTTCGATCTCCGGTTCGACGGTGTCCTCACCCCGGTGGGGCGGTCCGGGCCCGTTCGGGCCATCGACGTCCTGGACAACCCGGTCGTGCCCCGCGCCGTCGACCGGGTGACGTCCGATTCGGATCTTCCCGCGTCCGAGGGGCTCTCCGAACTCTACCGGGCCAACGTGGACGTTTATCACCTCACCAACCTCCTCTCCGCCGGTGTCCTCGGCAAGCGTCCCCGGGTGGTTCCCACCCGCTGGGCGATCACCGCGGTCGACGATACACTCGGAAGGGCGCAGAAGAAGGAGCTCGCCAGGTACGCGTCGATCGAGGAGGTGCTCGTCTTCTCCCATACCCTCTACGGCAACACGGTTGCCATCCTCCTTGCCCCCGGGCGATGGCAGTACGAGATGATCGAGTGCTGGCGGGCCCACAGCCTCTGGACCCATGACTTCGATTCTGTGACGGTGGACGGTGAGGGAAAGACCAAGTCTGGCTACTCACCGATCGCAGGGGCCTACTACTCCGCGCGCCTCGCCGTGACGGACTACCTCATCTCGGCTCGCCGACAGTCCCGGGCCCTCGTGCTCCGTGCGGTGACTGGCGAGTACTGGGCTCCGCTCGGTACCTGGGTCGTCCGTGAGGCAGCGTTCGCCGCAATGCGCTCGGCGCCCGAGAGGTTCGCAACCCTCGCCGAGGGGGCAGCGGCTCTTGACCGCCATTACGGGGACGCCTCATGGCGGGCGAAGTCAACCCTCCTGCCACGGATCCAGGCCGAACGGACGCTCAGCGACTTCTTCTGACGGCTTCGGCGGCCGGACTACGAATTCAGGCGCGAGGAGATCGGAGGGACAGAAGTAAATATAACCAGACAAAAAGTAAAATTTATGTTACATCGCGGCCCAGGAAGTGTGGGGAAGGAGGTCCATCATTTTGGGCCTTCCGCTTTCCCCAGTATTCCACCCAGGCTGTGGAGGAGGTGAGGCGGCCGAGACACGAGCGAGAACCCGACACGTGCAGATCGGAGAGTTGAGTAAGAAGAGTGATTGGGACAACCCGAAGAACGCAGAGGACCCAGGCGGGCCCTCCATCCCCGTGGGGGGAGCCAGGAGAGAGAAGAGTTGACCTCCACCATGCCCGAAGGCGAGACGAGAAGGCGTGCAGTCCTGATCGCCATTGCCGTTGCGGGACTGCTTGCCTGCTGCATATGTATTGCCGGCTGCTCTGAGAGCCCATCCGGTGAGTCGACACCGACAGTTGACAACTCATCATCCACCGGAAACGGGACTGAGATATCCACGCCCGGCGGGAACCGGGATCAGGGTCTGGCCTCGAACGGGACGCGGCCTGACGGTGAACCTCCCGCTGGATTCCATCCCAACGGGACGCCACCTGCCGGAGCACCGCCCGACGGCGTGTTGCCGAATGGCACCCCGCCCGAAGGAGGTCCAGGGGGGATCAGGCCGAACGGCACTCCCCCCGACGGCTCGATGCCGGCGAGGGGACCCCCGCCAACCGGATGATTCACCCCTCGATCCATACACCTCAAGTTGATACTCTGTCTGCCCAGCCCCTCGAGAGGAGGGGTCGGGCTGCCGCTCGGGCGGAGGGCGAGGCTGGGATCGATTCGACGACTTTTTTGTTGACCAGGACGAAGGTTGTGCCATGGGTATCGACGTCCACGACGCAGCCCTCGGCTCCCTGGTGGGACTTGCTGTTGGAGACGCCCTTGGAGCGCCGGTCGAGTTCCTGCGACCCGGGACGTTCGAACCGGTCGTTGAGTACCGTTCGGGCGGAGTGATGAACCTGCCTGAGGGCTGCTGGACGGACGATACGGCCCTCGCCCTCTGCCTGGCCGAGAGCCTGATCGCATGTGGGGGAATGGATCCGGCCGACCAGCTTCAGCGGTATGTCCGCTACTGGCGGGAAGGATACCAGGCCCCGACCGGGGTCTGCCTCGACATCGGGACCACGACCCGCCGTGCCCTCGAGGTCTTTCTCCGAACCGGGGCAACGGTTGCTGGTCCGGCAGCGGGACTCACTCCCGGAAATGGGTCATTGATGCGCCTGGCCCCGGTCCCGATCTTCTGGGCGATGAATCCGTTACAGGCGGTCGAGGCGGCCGCCGAGATGAGCCGGACCACCCATGCGGCCCCGGAGTCGGTGGATGCCTGCCGCTACGTCACCGCCCTCCTGGTGAGCGCCATCCACGGTGCCCGACGGGAGGACCTTGTCGTGCCTCACTTCTCACCGGCGCCGGGATTCTGGGACGCCGAGCCGCTCTGCCCCGCCATCGAACAGGTGGTGGCAGGCTCGTTCCTCACACGCGAACCCCCCGAGGTCCGGGCTGGGGGAGGCGCCGTCGACTGCCTCGAGGCCGCGCTCTGGGCGTTCTCCCGCGGAACATCGTTCGAGGAGGTCGTACTCGCGGCCGTCAACCTGGGCGAAGACGCAGACACGGCCGGCGCTGTCGCAGGGCAGCTGGCGGGCGCCTGCTATGGGCATCAGGGGATTCCACTCGCCTGGCGCACCGGACTTCACCGCCACCAGGACCTGGTCTCGACAGGGATGCGCCTGGTCGTCGCAGGCACCCGAGCGGCACTCGGGCTCGAGCCGTCGCATCCAGTGGCGATGAATCCGGTCCGGCGGCGCGGCCGCTGGTGAGAGGGGAAGTCTTTCTGGACGTTTGACCTGTTCGCATGGACCCGTACCTTGAAACGCTCGTCTCATTCTTCCTCGGCCTGCCCCGCGAGGGGCCGGGGGACAACCGCTACACAGAGCATATCTTCTCCCTCCTCGACCTCCCCCGATCCCCACGGGTTGCCGACATGGGCTGTGGCAGCGGAGCCTCATCGCTCGTCCTCGCACGGCAGGGGGCGCATATTACGGCGGTCGACCAGGTCCCGGAGTTCCTCCGGCAGCTCGCCCGGCGGGTAGAGCATGAGGGGCTCTCGGGCCGGGTGAGAACGATGGAGGCATCGATGGACAGGGTACCGGCAGCGGCCGGGCCGTTCGACCTGGTCTGGTCCGAGGGTTCGGTTTACACCGTCGGTTTCGACCGGGGTCTCGCCGCCTGGCGGGATCTTCTTGTCCCGGGCGGGTACGTGGTCGTCTCGGAGATGTCCTGGCTCGTCGACGACCCGCCGGCAGAGGCTCGGGAGTACTGGAAGGCTGCGTACCCGGGGATGCGGTCGATCGCGGAGAATGAAAAGGCTGTGCGGGCTGCTGGGTACCGATGGATCGGCTCGGTCCTCCTCCCGGATGCGGCCTGGGAGGCCTTCTACGTGCCACAGCGTGAACGGCTTGCCGAGTGGAACAACCGAACGCTGACCGCCCATGAGGCGGACCTGGTCCGGGAGGTGGAGGAGGAGATGCGTCTCTTCGCAGCCCACCGCACCACGTACGGCTATGTCTTCTACCTGATGCGCCGCAAAGACTAGAGCTCCCCAAAGAGCTGGACGATGTCCGCGAAGTCGATCCGGTCGTTTCTGTTCCAGTCGAACGCTGAGATCGGTTCGTGGCCCGCAATCCAGTCCATCTGGTTGAAGAAGAGGACAACATCCGCGAAGTCCGTTCGCCGGTTGCCATTCACATCCTCAATGAGGCCGTCCCCGTCAAGGTCGATGGGACGGTCCGAGCCGCCCGGGACCGGGAGGAGCGATGAGGGCAGGGGGAGGCGCTCCGGCTTGAGCACGAGATCCCCGGTCCAGAGCCCCCAGTGCGGCCCCACCCCGCCAGGCTCCGTGGTCTTCCAGGCCTCATCGAATGCGGCGAAGTAGAAGTACGGCACCCCCCGTGCGTCGAGGAGGGCGGTGGTCTCGTGCAGGTACCGAATCGCGTTCTCCTCCGAGGGGACCGCCTGACCGTGCGGGGTACCTGCATCTGGCCAGCCGATCTCACCGATCACCACGGTCCGCCCGCCGGCAACAGCGCTCACCGATTCCCAGGCGCTCACCGTCCGGGCAGGGGCGGCCCCGACGTCGACCCCTTCCCAGAACGGGTAGACATGGACGACGAGGAGATCAGAGGCCCCGACCACCGCCGGGTGGGCCAGGAGCTCCCCGTACCCATCGGCAGTCGCCACCGGCACCCCGGGGACCTCGCGCCGGACCCATTCAAGGCAGGTGACCAGATCCCGCTCCGAGAGGTCGTTCCGGAGCAGGCACTCGCTGCCGACGATCAACAGGTCTGCGTCTCCGGCCCGACCGCACTCGACGAGGGCCAGAAGGGCGCGTCGATTCGCTGAAGGGTCGGCGGTGAGCCAGGCCCCGATCGCCGCCTTCCTGCCGAGGGCGTGAGTCGCCGCCCCGAATTTTTCCAGGCCACCATCAACCCCGTAGCTCCGGAGCCAGGTGGTGCGGGGAGCGACGACCGCGAGCCGGTCGTGAAGAACGGCGGTGGAGATGACCGTCTCCCCCGGGCGTTCCCCACCGAGGTACGGTCCAAAGCAGAGCCCGACGAGGTCGGTCCCGTTCCGGGAGAAGGAGGGTGCCCCACGGGGCGCCGGCATTGCCCGGGCACACTCATCGTGCGGATACACGTCAAGAGAGGCAGGTATTGAGGACGCCCCCTCGAGCGCCGGCGGGATTCCTCTTCCGATGGCGCTCCGGGGAAGGAGGTAGGCGGCGAGTCGCGTGGCCTCAAGGTCGGTGCCGCCCGTGACGAAGGTCGCATTCCAGAACCCGTCGGACCGGATGGGGGTGAGGGGGTCCGCCCAGGTTGGTTTCGGACCCCACCATCGCCCGTCCACCTGGACATAGAGGACGACGCACCATTCGTCAGACACTGCTCCCTCAACCACCCCTGACACCCAGTCCTGGGTGCTCCCCGGCGACGGTACGGAGAGGAGAGCGATCGACGGATCGGCCACAGCAGCCGGGGCGAGGAACAGGAGGAGGAGCACGAGGAGATAGACGCCAGTGATGCGTGGCATGCTGCGCCGGTTGACGGGTGAGAGAATAAGACTTTCTGGGATCTCGAGGGTTCTACGCGGAGAGGCCGAGAGAGCGTGCTGCATTCCGGACGAGAACCTCGACGGCATCAACAATCCGCACGACAAGCACCGTATCCACCTGATCGAGGGTGTCAACCGGGGTGTGAATCACCGCTTCGAGCGCATCCGGAGGGGCTGCGCTCGAGACGGCCATGCTCGGCACGCCCCGCATGCAGAAGATCATGTGATCGCCCGCAGGCCAGGGGTCGACCTCAACGACCTCGGGGACGCCGGCGATGACCTCTCGGACCGCAAGCTCAAGGGTGGAGGGGCACACGAAGAACGCGAGGCTGGCAGGATATCCCACTAGGCCGATCCCATCCAGGTTGATCGCCAGACGGACTCGCTCGGCATCGAGCCGCCCATCCTCGAGGTAGGCGACCTCTCCCGGCGCTGCGTAATGCTCCTCGCCGTTGAAGAGGACGAGTTCCAGAGGGCAGGGTGGATCGGCGGCAAAGCGGGCGGCGAGCGCGAGCAGGATTGCGACGCCGGTCGCGTTATCAAGGGCGCCGGGAGTGAAGTGCTTGGTGTCGAGGTGGGCCGAGATCACGATGCACGGCCCATCGCCACCGAGCCGTGCGATCACGTTCGCTCCTTCGGTGATGACCGTCCTGCTCTCGATGGCGAGCCGGGCTGGTCTGTTGCCCCAGGCGATGAGATCATCCCCGGCAGCGGCTCCGACCGTGCACGAAGGAAGGTCGAACGACCCGTCGATGATCACGGGCACCGGAAAGTCCTCCCGGGGCGAGACCGTAATGACGGCCGCAGGCCTCATCGCTCTGAGGAGGCGGACCCGGTTTCGAGCCTCCTCATCCGTGTAGAACGGGAACTCCGCCGGCATCCAGGGCGCTGCCGTGAGAGGGCCGTGGAGCACGACGATGCTCCCTGCTGCTTTAAGGGCCGCGAGGTCGGTATCCGTGGAGGCCGTGACGATCCCCGCCTCGACTATGCAGGACGGACTGTACGGGTTCGCGACCCCGAAGAGACGGGCTTCACCGCACTGGCAGGTGACCTGGCCCGGCCACCAATCCGCACAGGGGAAGACGAGCCGCTCGACCCGGCACCCCGCGGCGCACAGGGCCTCTTCGGTGTAGGTTTCAGCCCGTTGGTTGGCTGAGGATCCCGTCGGCCGCTCGCCGATCGCGACGATAGCGGCCAGGTGGCGGAGAACGAGATCCTCACACCCGTCCGGGTCGAAGGAAGGCGTCATCGGAGGGAATCAATCCGGGGCTCGCTGTTCTCGTTTCGGGTCGCCTGTGCCCGGTACCGCGCCTCCAGGCTCTCCAGGTTCTCTACCTCGTCGACTCCCTTGTCATCGCGGACCCGGACGAAACGCGGGAAACGGAGGGCGTACCCACTCGCGTAGTTGGGGCTCGCCTGTATTTCGGAGTAGCCGACCTCGAAGACCACGCGGGGCTCGAGGGTGACCGATGCGCCCGACTCGGCGATTACCAGGTCCTGGACCAGGGCGTGAAGCGTGGCCAGGTCTTCGTCCGTCATGCCCGTCGCGACCCGGCCCACGCCGAGGAGTCGGCCCCTATCCTGCACCGCCAGTTCGTACGTCCCGAAGGCGCCGGCCCGACGACCCTCCCCCCAGCCCGCGCCGACGACGGCAAGGTCAAGTGTCTCGGCGTCGGGCTTGATCTTGACCCAGGCCCGACCCCTGGCCCCCGGCGTGTATGGCGAGACCGGGATCTTCAGCATCACCCCTTCATGCCCTTCAGCGAGCGCCTGGTCATAGACGGACCGGACGTGCTCTTCATCGTCGAGCACCTGCTGTGGTGCGAGATGGTCAGCGAGGATGGACTCGAGCCGGGCCCGCCGCTCGGTGAGCGAGCGGGAGAGCAGGGTCTCACCATCGGCCCAGAGGCAGTCGAAGACACGGGGGACGAGCGTGATCGCCTCCCGGGCCTCGGCCACGCCGTGCTTACGCCGGAAC
Source organism: uncultured Methanospirillum sp. (assembly GCA_964386835.1). Taxonomy (GTDB): domain Archaea; phylum Halobacteriota; class Methanomicrobia; order Methanomicrobiales; family Methanospirillaceae; genus UBA288. The sequence continues at coordinate 4,616 of CAYLUL010000040.1, read as the reverse complement.
CGGCGGAGCACGGTCTGGAATGGGAGCGGGCGTCCGTCGGGGCCGACGGCGACCACCTCGGCATCCAGGATGACGTCGCCGCGGGTCGCCGCAAGGAGGGCCTCGACCACCTCGGGGAGGGCGTGGGTCACCTCCTCGAGCCGGCGAGACCAGCACCGGCCGACGCTGCCGACCCGGTGGAACTGGACCCGCGAGCCGTCGTACTTATATTCCACCGCGACCGGTCCGTAATCTGCGAGCTGTTGCGCAATCGTCCCCTGCTGGGCGAGCATCAGGCGGACGGGCCGGAACGGGACGATGGAGACCGCCCCGAGGGCCTCCGGCCCCTCCTGACTGAGAAGGGCGACCTCCCCAAGATCGTTCTTCATCTGCTGGGCGTGCTCGACGAGAGCCGAATCGACCTCGAAGGCGAGCGCGATCGCGTCACGGACCGTTCCTTCGCCGATGCCGATCCGGAGCTCGGCGAGGACGAGCCGGGCGAAGTAGCGGGCCTCGACAGGGGTCATCGCGCCGAATCCCTGTCGGAGGAGGCGCATCTTCGCCTGCTGGGACTGCGACCCGGTGGTCGAGGCGACGCGGACGAGGAGGGCGTGCACCTCAACGAGTGACATGGACTCGGAGAAGAACGAGGACTGTTGCCGCCGCTCGAGGAGACGCTCGACCGCGAGCCCCGCGTCGCCGGTCTCGTTCACGAGCCGCACGACGTCGGACCGCTTTCGGCCAGCGACGTAGGCGACCGCCTCGTAGAGGAGGTTCGGGCCGATCCCGAGCTTCTCGGCGGACCAGTCCGGGAAGATCCGGCCCTGGATAAACCGGACAAAGACCGGGAGCTCCGCCTCCCCGAGTCCGGGGAGGAGGGAGGCGACCAGGTCGCGCATCTCGAGCCGGCTCGAGAGGGCCTCGAGCCGTTCGCAGACCTGGGCGAACTCGGCAAACTCCACCTAGATCACCATCGGTTCGGAGATCGTCTGCTGGAGGGCGACCGAGAGCTGAAGCTCAGAGGAGAAGAGACCGAACGCGTGCTCGACCGCTGACCGGGCCCGCTCGGGGGTATTGTTGGTGTCAGAAAGGTGCGCGAGCATCACGGCGGCGAGGTCCCCGGAGAACGAGCAGAGGAGCTCGGCTGTCTGTTCGTTCGAGAGGTGCCCCCGCCTCGAGCGGATCCGGCGCTTCAGCATCGCTGGGTAAGGCCCCTCCTCGAGCATCCGGGGGCAATGATTCGCCTCGAGCACCAGCGCATCGCAGCGAGCGAGGCGTTCGCGGACCCCATCCGGGACTATCCCCGTGTCCGTGCAGTACCCGAGGCGGGCCCCACCCGCCTCGATCGCAAATCCGCAGGGCTCGCGGGCGTCGTGCGAGAGGGGGAGAGGCTCGACGGTGAACTCGCCGATCACGAACCGTTCGTAGGTTCTGACCGCGCAGGTCTCGACCGGACGTCGGGTAGACTTCCGGTGGAGCAGGAACTCAGCAACGGTGCCAGGGGTCCCGTAGATCGGGAGGTCAAGACGCTTTGCGAACGCGTCCAGCCCCCGGATATGGTCCGTGTGCTCATGGGTCACGAGGACTGCCTGGATCGCGCCGGGATCGGCCCCTGCCGCGACAACCCGCTGGAGGAGGTCTCGGGCGGAGAGCCCGGCATCGACGAGGAGGCTGCCGCTTGCGCCCTCCACCAGAACCGAGTTGCCCTTGGAGCCCGAGGAGAGGGCCGTGACCCGCATACGAAAAGGGTTGGACCGGGCGGCTCTTGAACGCTCGGATCGAAGGGTCCTGGGAGGACTGCAAAGAACAGGGGGAGAGAAAGGAGGGAATGATGGTCCGGTACCGGCTAGAGAAGCTCCTCCCCGGTACGTACCCGGACCGTTCGGGCGATCGGCAGGATGAAGATCTTGCCGTCGCCGACCTTTCCAGTCCGGGCGGCGGCGCCGATCGCCTGGACCGCGGTCTCAATCATCTCATCGGCGACCGCGACCTCGACCCGGGCCTTGGGAAGCATGTCGACCGACATGGTTCCACCCCGGAACTGGAGTGAGATCCCCTTCTGTTCCCCGCGTCCGCGGACTTCGGTGATCGTCATGCCGTAGAAACCCTGATCCTCGAGCGCCTTCTTGACGAAGTCGAGCCGTTCAGGGCGGATGATGGCGGTTACGAGATGCATGGTCTTCTCCTCTCAGGTGGTCGCCCGCTCGCCGTGCTGGGCAATGTCCAGGCCGACGTACTCTTCCTCCTCGGTCACGCGCAGGCCCATCGTCTTCTTCACGACCCAGGCGATCACGAAGGTCACGCCGAACGCCCAGACCACCGCCGCACCCGCGCCGAGCAGGTTGTTGACGAACTGGGTCGTCGACCCTTCGAGCAGACCCGGGTACTTGTTGATCGCGGTGCTCGCGAAGATCCCCGTCGCCACCGCGCCCCAGAGGCCGCCCATGCCGTGGATCGCCCACGCGTCAAGCGACTCGTCGAACCCGACCCGGAGGCGGAGCAGCATGCACCCATAGCAGAGGAGGCCTGCCACTGCCCCGATCACCAGGCTCGCCGGCACCCCGACGTACCCGGCCGCCGGTGTGATCGCGACGAGCCCCGCGATGCCGCCCGAGACGAACCCGAGCGACGAGGGCTTGCCGTGGATCCAGCTCGCCGCGAGCCACGCGAGCGCGCCGATCGCCGCCGAGGTGTTGGTGACCAGGAAGGCGTTCGCCGCCAGGCCATCGGCGGCGAGAGCCGAGCCCGAGTTGAACCCGAACCAGCCGAACCAGAGGAGGCCCGCACCGAGCAGGGTCATCGGAATGTTGGTCGGCTCGAACGAGTGCTGACCATAGCCAACCCGTTTCCCGATCACGAGTGCGAGCGCGAGCGCACCGAACCCCGAGCTGATGTGGACGACCGTACCGCCCGCGAAGTCGAGCGCACCCAGGCTCATCGCCCAGCCGCCGCCCCACGCCCAGTGGGCAAGGGGATCGTAAACGAGCGTGGTCCAGAGAAGCCCGAGCACGAGAAACGAGCTCAGCTTCACCCGCTCGGCGACCGCCGAGGTCAGGATCGCGAGTGCGACCGCCGCGAAGACCAGCTGCCACATCACGAAGAGGATCGGCGGGTATGTCCCTTCGCCTGCGTCCATCCCGATCCCGGCGAGGCCGAAAAGATCGAGACCCCCGATGAGGCCACCGATGTCGGGGCCAAAGGAGAGCGAGTACCCGGCTACGACCCACTGCACCGAGGCGAGCGCGAACGCAATAAACGAGAGGGCGATCATGGAGACCAGGTTCTTCCGGCGGACCATCCCACCGTAAAAGAACCCGACCCCAGGCGTCATGAGCATGACCAGCGCTGTCGACGCGAGGATCCATGCCGTTGCACCGGTATCGAGTACCATTCTCTGTCAACCTCACTGGGGTGGCGCTGTGCGCCACACACTAGGAAGGAAGTTGTATTCTAACTAATTTAAATTTATCTATTATCCGTCGTCGAGTACCCGGATCTCCTGGCAGTATGAAAAAAGAGGAAGGGGGCTCAGGCCGTGCCGATTGGGGGCCGGAGAAGCAGGGCCGCGATCCCGAGGCCGAGAAGCGCGAGCCCCGCGACCGGGAGGAAGACCGCGGTGTACGACCCGACAAGGTCGCGGAGCGTCCCGGCAAGCAGGTTCCCAACGATTGCCCCAACTCCGTAGGCGGTGAAGACCAGGCCGTAGTTCGGGCCGTAGTGCCGGGTGCCACAGTACGCCGCCGTGCAGGCCGGCGCGATTGCAAGCCAGCCCCCAAGACAGAGCCAGAGGGCGGCAAAGCCGATCACATAGACGGCCGCGCCCCCGCTCCCGGAGCCGGCCCAGAGGAGGAGGGCCGCCGCTGCGATCAGGGCCAGGTTGGCAATCGCAGTCGTCCGTGTCCCGATCCGATCGACAAGCGCCCCGAAGATTGGTCGGCCGACCCCGTTAAAGACCGCGAAGACCCCAACCAGCGCCGCTGCCGTTGCGGCCGGGAGGAGGAAGACCTCCTGTCCCACCGGCGAAGCGATCCCGATCGCCATCAGTCCGGCGACCGTGCCGATGAAGAAGCAGAGCCAGAGGCCCCAGAACGCCCCGGTTCGGACCATCTCCGACCGCGTCAGGTCGCAGGCGCTCGCCTGCATTGCCGTCGGAATCCAGCCTGCGGGGGCCCAGCCCCCAGGGGGAAACCGGAGTGGAAGGCCGGCGAGGACGATCACCACCAGGGCCGCAGCCCCCACCCAGGCCATGGTCATGAGCGGACCGATCGATGCGATCAGGGCGTTTGCAAGCGGTGCCGTGATGAGTGGAGAGAGACCGAACCCCAGGACGGCCAGGCCTACCGCGAGCCCCCGACGATCAGGAAACCAGCGAGCCGCGACCGCGATCGGGCAGTTGTAGACGATCCCGACACCCGCCCCGCCGATCAGGCCATAGGCGAGGGTCAGCATCGTCATCGAGGAGGACTGGGAGCCAAGAAGCCACCCTGCGCCCACGATCACACCGCCGGCGACCGCGAGAAGGCGGGGGCCGTACCGGTCGAGGAGGCCCCCGACGAGCGGCATGCTGAGAGCGAAGACCGCGAGAAAGACCACGAAGGGGAAGAGGCTCTCGGTCGCGCCGACCGCGAAGAACTTCT
>CAYLUL010000039.1:0-14348 GCA_964386835.1 uncultured Methanospirillum sp. | reverse complement strand
GGTCGTTCCCTGGAAGAACGTCAGCATACGGACCCGTCTTACTTTCGTCATCTCCAGGTCGAAGATCTTCTGGTTCTGTTCCCGCAACCTCCGGATCTCGGGGAAGGTCAGGCCCAGGCTTTTGACGAGCTCGATGTTCCGGAGGGACTCCGTGATTACGCCGGACATCCGGTTCGTCTCCCGGTTGATCGCCCGCTGAGTCGTCTTGATCTTCTCGCTCAACAGGCCGGTGAGCGTTCCCATGACCAGGATGCCGATCACGAAGACCGGGATCAGCAACCAGTTCTTGGTGAAGGAGTAGGCAACGAGAAACCCGAGCCCCACGACCGTCGAGAAGAGGACGTTGATGAACGAGTTGATGAAGATCTGCGTGTCCAGCCTCACTTTCTGCAGGACGGACAGCGTCTCGCCGCTCCGCTGGTCCTCGAACTCGTTGTAGGAGAGGCGAAGGGTCTGCTTCAACCCCTCGTTGAAGATCTGCATGCCAAACGTCTGGACGGCAAGACGTGCGAAATACTCCTGAAACGACTTTGTCGCCCGGGAGAGGAGGGCGATCGCGATCGCCACGCCCAGCCAGAAGAGGACGCCCGTGATGAGTGCGTTCTCGGTGAGGGCACCCGTATTCAGGGCATAATCATCAATGATCGTGCCGAAGATCAGCGGGTCGACGAGGTTGAGCAGCTGGCTGGTGGCCGCTAGCACGAGCGAGAAAGCGATCAGCTTCTTCTGCGGCTTCAGATACCCCCAGATGATCCTCAATGGACCGGCACCTCGATGGTGCACACCCCCCCTTTCTCATCTATCTTCGCTGGCTGTTAAGTATGGTTGGCTCAGGTGTTGGCACGAGATCCTTCTGAGCGATCTCCGCTGACCGCCCTCGCGGTATCAGAGAGGTGCACGGTCCTCACCGGCATGACGAAGGGGTGGCGGGGCGGTCGCTGTGCAGAATTGAGCCTCGGTTTTTTAGATGTCCGCCATTCGAAAGGACGGGACGATGAGCCCTTCAAGCACGGCAGGACTCTCAGACGGGCGATCTGGTCCAGATCATCCGAAAATCGCGATCAGGTGAGGGGAACGCTCGAACCTGGGGCGCACGAGGTCATGCTGGGAGTGTGTGATTGTCCGAACGAACGGTGCCGATCCCTCTCTGTCGGGACGGTACCGGTAAAGATGGCCGACGGACCTCTTCATGGGCGCTGACCAGAGTATGCTATTTATGTTTAAAAAATTTTAATCGGAATATTTATGCTTACTATTACTAATTGGGAAGTGCCATGAACAAAATAGTTCTCACTCTCTTTGCTCTCTTCGTCGGCCTCCTGGCCGTCGGCGTTGCGAGCGCCGAGACCGTTGTCCAGTCCAACCCGGTGATCGGCGAGTCGTCCGGGATCGGGATCGTCGGGGCCCAGGCGCCGGTCGGAAATGCGCAGTCGACTGCGCTCACCAACGCGATCGGCTCCCCATTGACCCAGGCGTCTGTCAACACGTGGTTCTCGATCGGCGGATGGTACTGGTACAATGTCTACAACGGCGTTCGGACGCCCGATCGGTACCAGTATGTCACTCTCCAGCACTCGCGGAACGGGGGATCCTGGTCGACGATCGGAAGCGGGTACACCAACTCGAACGGCTACATCGGCTGGTCGGTCAAAGAGCCCACCGCTGGTACGTACCGCTACCGCTCGGTGAACACGGGGTACTACTCGAGCATCAAGACCTACGTTGTTGGGACCACCCCTCCGGTAAAGGCTTCGTTTTACGCGTCGCCCACCATCGGCACCAGGTCGACAAACTTCAAGTTCATCGGCTCTGCTTCGGGTGGAACTCCGACGAGCTACTACTGGACCTTTGGAGACGGCAAGAGCGCGTACGGCAAGACCGTCTACCACAAGTATGCCACCACCGGCTACAAGACCGTCAAGCTGACCGTGAAGTTCACGAACGGGTGGTCCGCCTGGATGCAGCGGGCAAGTTACATCCGGGTCCGCTAACCCCTTTTTTCCTTTTACCCTCCGCCAGACACTTCATTCTGAATACACACCATCATGGCAGCGTTTCGTCTCTCCTTCTGGGGACGAATCTCGCCCCGTTTTTTTGATACGTGTGTTGCCCGGCATGCTTGTTTGGAGAAGGATTACTCCAGTCGCGAGAGAACCGAAGTTTGACCAGTGTACACCTGGATTCTGAACCGGTCCTCGCGTGCCAGTGCCAGTGACGACGGCACCGCCTGTGCAGGGGACTCAACACCATTTCTCGTCCGGATCGATCCAACACCCATCGTCGGGTACCTGGGCGACCTTGCCGCGTTCGGCGCGTATCCAGTACCGTTCACGAAATCGAATGCGTTCGTGCTGGGGACCGTCTTCGCTCAGGGGCACAAACCGTCGTCGGTCCTCCTGATGGTTTCGACCTTTTCCTGCACAGCACGGGCCACCCCTTGACGCCGATCCCCATGATCGTGCACAGGCATCTGCGTCCCGGCTGGGGCCGGTGCGATTTGATGATGATCCAATAAAATTTTAATCAGAATATTTATCGATACTGTCCCGTACCCTGAACATGTCATGGGAAAGATATCTCTCACTCTTTTTGCTCTGTTCGTCGGCCTCGTAGCTGTCGGCGTTGCGAGCGCCGACCCCGTCGTCCAGTCCAACCCGGTGATCGGCGAGTCATCCGGGATCGGGATCGTCGGGGCACCAGCGCCCGCCGTATCTCTGCTGTCAGCGCCGCTCACCAGTGCGATCGGGTCGCCGATGACCCAGGTGATACCTGGCCAGTGGTTCTCGATCGGCGGTTGGTACTGGTATCACGTCAACAACGGCGTTCGGACGCCCGACCGGTACCAGTATGTCACCCTCCAGCACTCGCGGAACGGGGGTGCCTGGTCGACGATCGGGAGCGGGTACACGAACGCGAACGGTTACATCGGCTGGTCGGTCAAAGAGTCCACTGCCGGCACGTACCGCTACCGCTCGGTGAACACGGGGTACTACTCGAGCATCAAGACGTACGTCGTTGGGTCGTCGGTCTGGGCTTCGTTGTACGCCTCGCCCACCGTCGGCACCAGGTCGACGAACTTCAAGTTCATCGGCTCCGCGGGGGGCGCCACGCCGAAGACCTATTACTGGACCTTCGGGGACGGGAAGAGCGCGTACGGCAAGACCGTCTACCACAAGTATGCCACCACCGGCTACAAGACCGTCAAGCTGACCGTGAAGTTCACGAACGGGTGGTCCGCCTGGATGCAGCGGGCAAGTTACATCCGGGTCCGCTAACCCCTTTTTTCCTTTTACCCTCCGCCAGACACTTCATTCTGAATACACACCATCATGGCAGCGTTTCGTCTCTCCTTCTGGGGACGAATCTCGCCCCGTTTTTTTGATACGTGTGTTGCCCGGCATGCTTGTTTGGAGAAGGATTACTCCAGTCGCGAGAGAACCGAAGTTTGACCAGTGTACACCTGGATTCTGAACCGGTCCTCGCGTGCCAGTGCCAGTGACGACGGCACCGCCTGTGCAGGGGACTCAACACCATTTCTCGTCCGGATCGATCCAACACCCATCGTCGGGTACCTGGGCGACCTTGCCGCGTTCGGCGCGTATCCAGTACCGTTCACGAAATCGAATGCGTTCGTGCTGGGGACCGTCTTCGCTCAGGGGCACAAACCGTCGTCGGTCCTCCTGATGGTTTCGACCTTTTCCTGCACAGCACGGGCCACCCCTTGACGCCGATCCCCATGATCGTGCACAGGCATCTGCGTCCCGGCTGGGGCCGGTGCGATTTGATGATGATCCAATAAAATTTTAATCAGAATATTTATCGATACTGTCCCGTACCCTGAACATGTCATGGGAAAGATATCTCTCACTCTTTTTGCTCTGTTCGTCGGCCTCGTAGCTGTCGGCGTTGCGAGCGCCGACCCCGTCGTCCAGTCCAACCCGGTGATCGGCGAGTCATCCGGGATCGGGATCGTCGGGGCACCAGCGCCCGCCGTATCTCTGCTGTCAGCGCCGCTCACCAGTGCGATCGGGTCGCCGATGACCCAGGTGATACCTGGCCAGTGGTTCTCGATCGGCGGTTGGTACTGGTATCACGTCAACAACGGCGTTCGGACGCCCGACCGGTACCAGTATGTCACCCTCCAGCACTCGCGGAACGGGGGTGCCTGGTCGACGATCGGGAGCGGGTACACGAACGCGAACGGTTACATCGGCTGGTCGGTCAAAGAGTCCACTGCCGGCACGTACCGCTACCGCTCGGTGAACTCGGGCTACTATTCGAGCATCAAGACGTTCACTGCATGCAGCTGCGCTCCGGGTACGCCAATGATCTCTGCAACGCCCACCGTCGGCACCAGGTCGACGACCTTCAAGTTCGTCGGCTCCGTGTCGGGTGGCACGCCGAAAACCTATTACTGGACCTTCGGGGATGGGAAGGGCGCGTACGGCAAGACCGTCTACCACAAGTATGCCACCACCGGCTACAAGACCATCAAGCTGACCGTGAAGTTCACGAACGGGTGGTCCGCCTGGGCACAGCGGTACAACTACATCCGTGTCCGTTGACCACCCTTTTTTCAATCACCAGGTCCGCCCGGTCTCTCCTGTCTACCAATCACGGTGCCGATACCCGTGGTCTACCCTCCTCCTGAACGCGTTCCCGGCACCGGTTCGTGTCCACCGCTCGGCCGGTGCGCCTACCGCCGGCGGTAGCGACGGAAGAGGAACCAGGTTCCACCGGCGATCGCCACCAGCATCAGCACCCCGAGAAGCGGCACGAGAGACTGTTCATGGACAATCACGCGGTATTCGTCGGTCTTCTCGGCCTGGTCGGCGACCACCCGGACGCTGAACCGGTACTCGCTTGCCGGTATCGAAGGAGGCGGGACCACGCGTGCTCGGATCTCGGCGGTGCCTCCAGGTGGGATCGACCCGATGCCCTGGGGAGTGAGAACGCCTGACCAGCCCTGGGGGGCGCTGAGAGTGGCGTTCAGGTTCGTCAGCGCTCCCGCGGCACCGCCGTTTCGGACCGAGATGTTGAACTCGAGCGCTTCGCCGCGGGTGACGTCATACTGGTACCGCTCGGCAGTCACCCGCATCTCTGCGGCTTCCTGCAGTCGCACGGTGAGGTTGCGGGCATACGTTCCCCCACCGCCGAGGACGGTCGCCGTCAGGTTATAGGTCCCCGGGAGGGCGTTCCGGCTCGGGATCGCGTCGATCGTGATCCGACGTGTCTCTCCGGGAGCCAGGGCGACCTCGTCGAGCTCGGCGCTGTTCCCGTCCGGGTCACGATACCGCACGTACCAGTCCTGCGGCACGTCCTCAGCTCCCAGGCGGTAGACATCGTCAGTCCGCCCGATGTTCCGAAGCTCCATCTCGAACTGTGCGTTTCGACCCGCTGTCCCGATCACCGTCGCCGTCTCGAGTTTCACCTCCGCGGCGTAGGGCCGGGGCTCCAGGGTGACCGTGCCGAGGTCGGTGACCACACCTCCCTTCAGCCGGACGCCGTCGCGGGTCACGTCGGCGTAGCCCTCCCGCCCGATACGGACATCATAGGTGCCCGGTGCGACCTCGACATCAACGGTCCCGTCGGCGGCGGTCAGCACCCGGTCGACCGGTGTCGACCTGCCCGGAGCGAGGAGATCGATCTCCGCACGACGGACATGGTTGCCGTCCTTATCGTTCACCACGAGCCGAAGCCGCGCCCGGTCCCCTGCATGCGACCGGCTGATCGAGACGTAGATGGGGTACCGCTTCTCACCGATCTGGACGGCCATCGGGAACTGTCCTTTCGATGAATCTGCCGCGGTATCCACCTCGAACCTGACGCTCTTCTGGCCTCCCTGAGGGATGTCGATCATCGACACCTCGTGCCGCTCATCGTCGGTGAATCGGTACTCCCAACCGGCGACGCCGGGAGGGAGCGTGGCGCGCAGGCGGCGAACCTTCTCTTCAGCGCCGCGGTTCTCGATGTTGAGGACGAAGACGGCGGTCTCTCCCGCTTCGACCGTCCGGGCCGGGAAGTCGGCCTGGACCCGGATCTCCGCGATTGTGCCACCGTCTGAGCTCGAGCCCCCGTCGTCTGGGGTGGGCGTGTTTATCGGCACCGGGGTCATCTCCTCGTCGCCACCCGGGTCTGCAGTGACGTTGTTGGTCTCGCTGGTGACCGTTGGGAGCCCCGCTGCCGTGATCGCAGCACCGAGCATCAGCAGGCCGAAGAGGAGGAGGATCGCTGTGAAGCGGCGGGGGATGGGGGGGCGTGTCATGGCTCACTACCTGATATCGATCCTCATGAAGCGTGCGTATGCCAGGCCAAAGAAGAGCGCCGGGATGACCAGGAGCGCGACCAGGTTGGGAAGGATCGACTCCAGGACGTTGGGAACCGGGGTGGTTGCCGGTTCAGGCCCGGACAGGTCTTCGCCCGGGACGACACCCTCCGAACCGGGGGTCGCGACGCTCGTCATGAGCGGGACCGTCAGCTTTCGCATGATCTGCTGAAAGTTCAAGCTCGGCGAGAGGAGGCTGATCACACTCTCGAGGGAGAGCCTCTTCTCCTCGTACGCCTGCAGCTCCCGTTCGTACTTCAGGCTCTCTTCAATCCCGATGCCAAAGGATTCAGAACCGTTCCCGGCCCCTGAGACCATCGATGCATCCTCTCCACCGATCCCCGGTGACCCCGCCACCTCTTCCGGAGAGAGGGCCCGTGGGGTCGGTGGTTGGGGAGGTGCGCCGATGATCACGCCGACCACATTCGGGTCCACGAACACCGGGAGGAGAGACGAGAGGACGATGAAGACGACCAGGGCAGCGACGAGCGCGGTCCCGCCGGTCCGACTGATCGTGGAGATCAGGAGTGCCACCGAAAAATACGAGACGATCAGGAGGAACGCGGAGACCGCGAGCACCCCGAGCGCGAAGGACTCGTACCCGTCCGGGACCACGCCGAAGGCGAGCAGGACTGCGAGGATGATGGCAAACGTCACGAAGACGAGCCCGGCGATCGCCCCGATCCCTCCGAGTCCCTTGCCGTTGATCACCTCGTCCCGATAGACGGGGTGCGAGAGGAGGAGCTTGAGCGAGCCGCCCTCCTTCTCGCTGGTGACGAGGTCGAAGCCCATTGCGATCCCGAGGATTGCGCCCAGGAGGAGGATCTGCTCACCGACCGAGTTGATGATGTCGAGGAGCGAGCCGCCGGCGGCCGATCCCAGGTCGGCGGCACTCTCTCCGACCGTGCCGATGGAGCCGGCGTACCGGTCGATCGCTGTCCGGTAGGTGATCATCCCGCCGACAAGCCCGATCGAGACGACCAGGAGGAGGAGCACCGCGATCAGGAGGAAGCGACGCGACGTGATGTGGTCCCTGAACTCCTTGCCGGCGATGACGCGCAGTCTCGAGAGGTTCATCTCTTCCAGCCCTCCGGGTTACGCTGCATGATAGTACCTCATGAAGACCTCTTCGAGCGACGGTTCTTCGATCGCCAGCTCCCGGATCGGCACCCTGGCGTCCCCCAGGCGGTCAACCAGCCAGTCCCGGATATCCCCGGTCACCTCGAGCCTCGCCCGGGTTCGGTCCTGGTCGAACCTGGAGGCGAGGATCGCCGGGTGATCGAGCTCAGGAAGCGGCGTTCGGGTTTCGACCCGGATTGCCATGCCCGGCGCAGTCTGTGCGAGCTGGACCGGAAGGTCCGAGACGGACCCGGTCGTGATGAGCCGGCCCCGCACCAGGATTGCGAACGAGGTACAGACCCTGGAGACTTCAGGGAGGATGTGGGACGAGACCACGATCGTCCTGCCCTCGGCGCGGAGCGACTGCACGATGTCCCGGTACTCGGCGACACAGAGCGGGTCAAGGTTCGCGGTCGGCTCATCGAGGACCAGGACGTCGGGGTCGTTCAACAAAACCTTCGCGATCCCGAGCCGCTGGACCATGCCGCGGGAGAACCCCCCGACTTTTTTGTCGAGCCCGGCGAGGTCCACACGATCCAGGACATCGGCGATGTTTCTCGAACGGGACGTTCGGGGAAGGTCGTAGAGGGCGGCGAAGTACTCGAGGTTCTGCTCGGCGGTCAGGTTTTCGTAGAAGCCGACATCGTCAGGCATGAACCCCATCCGGCGCTTCGCCACGATCGGTTCGAGGGCCACATCGACACCGTCAACCAGGCATCGTCCTGAGGTGGGCTGGACCAGGCCGACGAGCATCAGGATGGTCGTGGTCTTCCCCGCCCCGTTCGGGCCGAGCAGGCCGAAGACCTCGCCCCTGGGTATCTCTATCGAGAGGTCGTCGACGGCGGCAACGCCGTCGTATTCCTTTCTGAGCCGTTCAAAAGTGATCATCTTCGCCTCTGCCTGGCCCGCGACGACGTGGCCGGCTTCAATGATGAATAATGATCGCAGTATGTTCCCATATTATAAAAATGGCGGTGAATGCCTTTGAGTGGCCGGGTTTTATGTCCCCGGTCACTTCCTGAAAAAGGGCCCAGGGCTGCGCCGCACTCGTGCAATCTCTCCGGTGGTTATTCACTCCAGACGATGACCGGGTCGATGGTCGCGTCGATCATCAGGTCGAAGGGGACATGCGTGCACCACCCGGCCTTCTCGAACATCTGCTGGAAGCAGACCCCAACGATCATCGCCGTCGGGTACCGGTCGAGGAATGACGTCACGTCCTGGTGAGAGACGCCGCTGTTCTCCATGGAGAGCCCTCCCATCACCACGATCACCGCGGGGTGCAGGTCTTCCGGGGCATCTCCAGCCTGCATACCCAGGTACTGAACGAGATCGAGACGCCTCGCCCGCGCCTCGTCCACTCCCGGCACAAAGACCTGCTGAACCGGGAAGGACCGGATGGCGAAGGCGAGCAGCTCGACGAACGGCGTGCAGGTGCCCGGCACGCCGCAGTAGACGACCTGGTCTCCGGCCGAGAGCCCGAGTTCCTCGACATAGTCACGAAACGGCCGAAGGATCCCGGGGACACCCTTCAGCACCGTGCGCTGCTCCATGGTCAATGGATGGGGGCGCGGTCATATCAAGGGATCGGCCCTCGTGGACAACAAACCCGGGATACATTTCTATCCGATCACCGTCTCTTCGGTGATATGTCACCATCGCTCACCGAAAAACTGGTCGGGTCACTCGTCCGGCCGGTGGAGACGTTCCGGGCAGTACGGGACGAGTCACTCGTCGACGCCGGCATTTACTCCTTCGTGCTGCTGGTGATCAGCGCGCTCCTCCATGCGATCATCGCGTACTTCGGGATCAGTGCCGCCGATGTGGAATCGACCGGTTTCTACCTGGGAATGCCGGGCAGCACCGGTGCCTTCGTGACGGCGTTGATCATATCCTTCATCGGCGGGAGCATCGGCCTGCTCCTCTGGTCGTTCTTTCTGCATGTCGGTGCCCGGGTTGCCGGCGGGCGTGGCGACTTCGCCGACTCGTTCACGTCGGCCGTCTACTCCCAGACACCATCACTCCTGCTCGGCTGGATCCCGGTGATCGGGTTCTTCTTCGGACTGTGGTCCCTCGTGCTCCTCTTCCTGGGCATCCGGGAGCTTCACGAGGTAGACACGACGAAGGCGATCATCGCCATCGTCGTCGCGCTTGTGCTCTTCCTCATCGTGGTTGCGATCCTCGTGGCTCTCGGGCTCGCGGTTGTCGTCGGCTTCGCCGGCATGGCGAGTGCGCCGGGCGGGACGGTCCCCGCGGCCTGATCCCCAATTTTGTGTCGGCGTCGACACCGGTGGCTGTGAATATCTCGCTATTCCCGGTTGATTACCCGATTTCGCGTCTATTTGCCGGAATAATTCCGAAACCTTAAGAAGGTCGAACGGCCATGCACAGTATATGACTCTCTCTCTAACCGAGAAGATCACGGGGTTCATCATGCGCCCCGTCGAGACGTTCCGCGAAGTCCGGTCCGAGTCCTTCGGGGATGCCGCTACCTACTTCGCCGTTCTGCTGCTGATCAACGCGGTCCTCTCCGGTATCGTCGGCCTTCTCGGGTTCCGATCGGTCGGCATGCCCGGAGCTGATATCGCGGGAGCAGGTGGTCTCGGCGGGATGGTCGGAGCCTTCATCATCGCTGTGATCGCCGGCATCATCGGAATCATCATCGGGGCGATTATCCTCCATATCGGCGTCATCATCATGGGCGGGAAGGGAGGGTTCCTCTCGACCTTCAAGGCGGCGGTGTATGCCCTGACCCCCTACTACCTGCTCGGCTGGATCCCGGTGATCGGGTTCCTCGCCGGGATCTGGGGCCTGATCATCGAGATCTTCGGCATACGCGAACTTCACGACATGGACACCGGCAAGGCGGTCATCGCCTGGGTGATCTCGGTCGTGATCGTGATCATCATCGCGGTGATCCTCGCCGTGGTGATCGGCGCCGCGATCATCGGGCTGCTGGGCATCGCGTCTGCCACCACCGCCCCGGTGATCACCTCCTGATCCGCCACCTCCCTTTTTTTCCCTGTGCCAGCGGCAACCTACATCTGGTCCGCTTTCCAATACCCTCTGAATGAAGGACAGCGACGAGGAGGGCCCGATCAACAAGACCAACATTGAACGGATCACCAATGCCTTCTTCGGGTTCACGATGACCCTGCTCATCCGGAACCTGACCGTTCCCGACATCACGACGATGACCGACGAGGTGATCGCCACGACCGCTGTCCGGTACCTCGGGGACCTGGTGACCTATCTCTTCGTCTTCCTGGTGCTCGCCGTCTCGTGGGTGATGATCTTTCGGGTCTACCGGAACATCAACGCGGTCGACCTCGGGTTCGTGGCCCGGGTCTTCTGTGCGCTCCTCTTCGTCGTCTTCCTTCCGGTCACGAGCCAGCTGGATACCGCCCTCGACAGCCCGATCGGGGGCGTCTTCGCCCAGTTCAACCTCCTGCTCCTCGGGGTGATGACCTGGTCTCTCTTCCGGTATGCGGTCCGTACTCCCTCCCTCAGGAACCCCCGCCTCTCGGATGCTCGAGTGATCGGGCTCGTGAACCGGGAATACCTCGTTATCCCCGTGCTCTCGGTGCTTGCCTTTGTCCTCTCGGTGCAGGATGTCTCCCTCGCGGGGTTCGTCTACCTGGCGGCGCCGTTCGTCCTCTGGTGGATGATCGACCGCGACGGGCTCGACTTCTGACCGGCAGAATTCCTTTTCATCGGACGAAGGGACGGCCTATGTATGCTGCCCCTCAGTCTCGCCCGGCATTCCGATATGCGTCAGGCATGGATGCAAGTTTTTATGACAATGGATTTATAGGTCTGATTGATACAGGAATTACCAACGCGAATATATCCAAATCGGTGATTCCTGCTCGGCCTGCCCATCCAAACGATTGCCCTCACCATCCTTCCCCAGGGTCGAGCGGGCTCTGAAAAACTGTCGAGACGGTTCTCGATTCCTGGAGATCCCGTGGCACGAGAAGAGGTGGCATTCATACCATGATCAGAGAGAATCACCGAACGAACAGCGAACAACGACACCAGGCGACGATTGCCGCAATCCTCCTTGCGGTCTTTTTCGCCGCGATGTTTGTGCCCGGTCCGGCAGCGTCGCTTCGAGCGGCGTGCTCCACGTTTTCGACCGCGTGACGGTCCTGCCGGGTGTGCTCTAATGGAGCCGGCCGTCACCCGCTCCTGTCACGGCCGCACCGGCATGGCTGAAGGGACGGCCGCTCTCTTTATATACGCCAGCGCTATATATAGCGTCCGTTATGGGCGATCAGAGTATATCGGAACTCTTCGAGCAGGGAGTCGTCCTCTTCCCTGACATCGAGGTCAGGGCGGCCGAGAAGCCATGGTACGCTTCCCCCGCCTGGCCGGGGATATTCATGAAGGATCTGGTCACGGGAAAGGAGACCGGCGGGGCATTCAGCTACCACCTCATGCGGGTCGATCGGAACCATGAGATCCCCGACCATGCCCATGAGACGCAGTGGGCGTGGAACGTGGTCCTCGGGGGCACGGGTTCGTTCGTCCTCGGCGGAAGGCAGGTTCCGGTCGAGGTCGGGCAGACGTTCGTCACACCACCGCGCATCCATCACGCGGTCAGCGCCGGCGACGACGAACTCCTGCTCCTGGCAATCTTTGTTCCGGCGTTAACATAAAATCGGGACGATTTCCCCTTTCGAGGAGACCCCCTCCCCGCTCGATGGAGTCTGAGAGTTCGAGCGGAGAGGAGACCCATTCAACCGGTGATGCCGGAAGCATCACTGTCCTGTGCGCGTTCGTCCAACTTCAATCGGATTAACTAGGATTTCGTCAATATATCGTAGCAGGACACTGGAATTGAAATGGTGTCTTACTGGCTCGATCTTTTTGCTGGCACGACATGGGATGAGTTTCAGGCGGCAGGAGGTACCGTCTCCGGTTTTCGAAAGACAAGGGCGACGACTGTTGCGAAGATCCAGCCGGGCGACTTTTGCTCTGTTATCTCACTGGGGTAATTCGATGGATCGGAGCGCTGGAGGTCGTTGGTCCTGCCGAAGACGAGAGCACAATCTGGGCCTGTGTTACAATCCCTGCACGGCTCAATGTCAAACCTCTGATCATAGTACAACCGGAACACGGTGTCCCGATGGAAGCGCTTCAAAGCAAGATCTCTTCTATCGGGATGCCTCGGGATAAGGAAGGTTTCAGGGATTCCTGCGAGGAAGTCCGAGCAAGTTCGGGTACGAAGTCGACGCAGAGCTGATCCTGTCATTCCTCGAAGACGCCGAAAAGAATCCAATCATCCATCTGTTTGACAGAAAGAAACTGGCTCGGATTCCCCGATATTAGGTTAATTCGACGGGAGAGGGAGATGTCAGCAGGGTTGTCAGCATCCCCGGGTGCGATGAGGAGAAACCTGTGAAACCCCAACCCCACCTGCAACCCCCCCGGAAATCGAGGCGACGCTCCATACCGAGATCCAGTACTACATCCTGCGAATGGTTTCGGACATGGGCCTGGACATACGGGTCGCCCGGAATGACCGTTCGAGATCGTTCTGCGGTGAATCGTTCGGTTCCATGCGGCGGATGGTCGAAGTCCTGCCGACTCAGTTCAACGAAGTGACGCAGCGTACGATCGAACTGAATGACGTGCTCCAGCGAAAGGGCAACTATTTTACCCGCATTCGAGGTCGAGAGCACGACCTCAGTCAACTCGTGGCTGCTCCGCATGAGCGATTTGGTCGCACTGCTGCCGAACCGGGATATCACGTTATCCATGGTTCCAGGAGAGGAATGCCGCGAGAAGGTCAGGCAGGAGATCACCCGCCCGACCTCGAATTGCTTCAGAAACCGCTGTCCAAGGTTTGCGGTTTCATCTCGTTCTCAACGTGGAGGAAGAAAATGAAGGGCATCCAGGATCTCGGGCATCCATCGTCGATTCGGCCCGAGTTCCTGGATAAAATCGCAGAATATTTTGAGTGAGAAAAAGATTATGCGAGGTAGTCTTCGGGGCGCGGGAGCTGCTCTTTGAGCCCCTTTCGCTTGCGGATCGCCACGACGACGTCCTTCACCATGCTCGCGGGCACGATCTCGAACCCGGCGAACTCCTGGGACCACATCGCGCGTCCCTCGGTGGCCGAGCGGATGTCGCCGGCAAAGCCGAAGAGCTCGGCGACGGGCGCCTTGCCCACGACGGTGACCGTGTCACCTTCGGAGGTGATGTCGAAGACCTGTCCGCGCCGGCCCTGGAGCTGCGAGGTGGCCGCGCCCATCTGGTCGGTCGGGACCGTGATCGAGATCTTCTGCATCGGCTCGAGGAGCGAGTCCCCGGCGAGCAGGAGGCCGGCCTTGATCGCCGAACGCGAGGCCGGGATCACCTGAGCGGGACCGCGGTGGATCGCGTCCTCATGGAGCTTGACGTCCACGAGCCGGATCTTCATGTTCTGGACCTTCTCGTCGGCGAGCGGGCCGCCGGCGAGCGCCTCGTGCACGCCCTCGAGGACCAGTTCCATCGTTTCGTTGAGGTACTGAATCCCCTTGGTCATGTCGATGAACATGTTGGTGCCGTAGATGTCCTTGACGGACTTCGCCTCGTCCTTGTCGAAGCCGGCTGCAACCAGGGTGTCACGCCGCTCGAGCATGGGCTGGTTCATGCTGATGTCGCCCGCTTTGATCATCTCGACGATGTTCTGAGGCAGGGGCTCGAGGTCCACGTAGAACCGGTTGTGGCGGTTCGGCGACTTGCCCTCGACGCTCGCGACGGTACCGGTCGGGGTCTCGCGGTAGACGACGATCGGCGGTGAGGTGACGATCTCGACGCCCTTGTCGCGCTTGATCCGGCCCGTGATGATCTCGAGGTGGAGCTCGCCCATGCCGGCGATCAGATGCTCGCCGGTCTCCTCGTTGATCGTGACGTT
>CAYLUL010000038.1:9275-14368 GCA_964386835.1 uncultured Methanospirillum sp. | reverse complement strand
ACATGGTCGGGGCCTACTATACGACCAAGCACGTCTTCGACATCAAGGACAACGATGTCTACTGGTGTACGGCCGACCCCGGTTGGATCACCGGGCATACCTATGTCGTCTATGGTCCGCTCATGCTCGGAACGACCGTGCTCGTCGCGGAGACACTCCCCGACTATCCCGACCCCGGGAACTACTGGTCGATCCTGGAGGAGTACGGGGTGAATATCTTCTACACGGCTCCCACCGCTATCCGGATGTTCATGAAGATGGGCGAGGAGTGGCCCAACAATTATGACCTTTCCTATCTGCGCGTGCTCGGGTCCGTGGGAGAACCCCTCAATCCCGAAGCATGGGAATGGTTCCACAGAGTCGTTGGCAAGGGGCGTCTGCCGATCGTGGATACCTGGTGGCAGACCGAGACGGGCATGCACATGGTCACCACGACGATAGGCTCCCGAATGAAGCCCGGGTTCGCGGGACGGCCTCTCCCGGGGGTTGCCGCCGACGTCGTGAACAGTCATGGCGAGTCCGTCCCTCCAGGGACCGCTGGCTTCCTGGTGATTCGAGAGCCGTGGCCATCGATGATGCGAGGGGTCTTTGGCAACGACGATATCTACTCGAAGTACTGGAGCACGATCGACAACCTGTACAAGGCGGGTGATCTTGCGATCAAGGATGAGGAGGGCTACATCATGGTGATCGGCCGCGCTGATGACCTGATCATCGTGTCAGGCCATAACATCGGCACGGCGGAGGTCGAGTCCGCACTCATCTCACACCAGTCCGTTGCCGAGGCGGCAGTGATCGGGAAACCCGATCCTCTGAAGGGCAACCTGATCAAGGCCTTCGTCACCCTCCGCGTCGGTCATCAGCCGAGTGAACGGCTTAAAAATGAGCTGGTCTATCACGTCCGGATTACGCTTGGGCCGATTGCGATGCCGTCCGAGATCGAGTTCATGGACATCCTGCCGAAGACCCGGTCGGGCAAGATCATGCGCAGGGTTCTCAAAGCACGTGAACTCGGCATGGATCCCGGGGACTTATCGAGCCTCGATGAATAATCCACAACCCAAATATATTTAAATTCTTTAAGTTATGTATATAAACTAGCATGAAGCCGGAGGAGTCCCTGCGCATCGAGAATATTGTCGCCTCGGCCAAGGTGACGGACGCGCTCGACCTGCCGAGCATCGCGTCAAACATCGAAGGAGCCGAGTACGACAAGAAGCGTTTCCCGGGCGTTGTGATCCGGATGAAGGACCCGAAGATCGCGGCCCTCATCTTCAACTCCGGGAAGGTGGTTCTCACCGGCGCAAAGTCTGTTGAGAGTCTGGATCGGGGCCTGGCGATCCTCGGAGATCTGCTTCGCTCGCTCGATGTTACGATCCCCGATGAGCTCACCTACAAGATCCAGAACATCGTCACCTCAGCCGATCTCGGCTCAACGATCAACCTCAACAAGATCGCCGTGGGGTTCAACCTGGACCGGATTGAGTACGAACCCGAGCAGTTTCCCGGGCTCGTGTACCGCCTGGAGGACCCCAAGGTGGTCCTGCTCCTCTTCGGCTCGGGCAAGCTGATCATCACCGGCGGCAAGAACACCGGTGATGCGAAGCGTGCGGTGGAGCGGATCATCAGCGACCTGAAGAAGCTGGGTCTGCTCTAACGGCCGTAGAGGGCGTGCGCCTCCCCGAACTGGAGTACTCGCCCCTGCATTGCCTCCGCAAGAGCCGGGAGCCGTGCTCCGGGCGCGAGCGAAAGCTTGCCGTCCAGGGCGTACACCTTGAAGTCGTAACGGTGGACCTTTCCGCTCGGGGGGCAGGGTCCGCCGTATCCTATCCTCCCGAAATCGTTGGTCCCCTGGCGAAGGCTGACCGGGAAGGTCGCCTCGGGCTCCTTGGGGATATCCTCGGGGATGATCGAGACCACCTCCATGTTCCAGCAGAGCCAGTGGACGAACGAGCCGTTGGGTGCGTCCGGGTCGTTCAGGACCAGCGCGAGCGCACGGACGTCATCCTCGATCCCGTGGACCTCGATCGCCGGAGAGATATCGGCCCCGTCACAGGTGTAGTTGGATGGAAAGTGCGTGATCGGGAGTTTCACCGTGAGCGGTTTCATGATTCCTCAGCGAGGGTCTGGGTGCGTGAGAGGATAAACATGATCTCCTGGACCTCACCGGACCAGCGCGATCGTGGAACCGAACTGCACGACATGCCCCCTCATCGCCGTTACCAGCTCGTGTTGGGCGAACCCGGGTTCGATCTCCGGCTCGATGTCCAGCCCGTAGACCTTGAAGGTCACCTGGTGCGGTGGATCGTCGGGAGCGGCGCAGGGAGGCTGCCACCCGATGCGACCCCCATCTCCCGTTCCCTGGATCGCCCGGACGGGAAAGGTCACGACCGGGTCCGCAGGAATTGCTGGGGGAATCTCCACCGCCGGTGAAATCCCGGCCGCAAGCCAGATCACGAATGAACAGCCCGGTTCGAAGGGGTCGATCGTGATAATGGCGAGAGATCTGACGCGCGAATCGAGCTGACCGAGGCGAAGCCGGGGGGAGAGTCCCTTTCCCCTGCAGGTATGAACGTCTGGCAACTCGGTGAAATCCAGCTGAACGGAGAGCTGTTCCATGATAGGTACCCGTACGGGTATAGGACCCACGATGCAGATATATTCTGCCACCACGACCTGAGGATCCACCGATGCGCGTCAACTGGCGGCGTTCTGCCGGCACTCACAACTCCCGCGTTGTCCTGGCGGGGGCGCTGGAACTGGCCGGTTTTTCTCTTGAGGAGTGCACCGGCTCGGCCGATCAGGTGACCTGCTACTCCCTCAACCAGGTGAACCTGCCCTCCCTTCTCAGCGAGATGAGGTCGGCCGACTGCATCACTGTTGCGGGCGGCCCGTCGGCAAGCGCCTGCTGGGCGACGATCAGCAGCGTGGCTGATTACGTGGTGGTCGGTGAGGGAGAGCGGACCCTGCCGCGCCTGCTCGTAGCGATCGAGGAGGGGAGGGATCGGCCGATCCCCGGGACGGCGACAACCGCCTGGGGGCTGGTTCCCCCCGACCACGCCGTGCTCCTCGACGCCTATCCGGCCTTCTCGAAAGGGCGGGGGTATATCGAGTGTACTCGCGGCTGTCCGCAGGCCTGCGCCTTCTGCCAGACCCCCCGCCTCTTTCCTGGGGGGATGCGCCACCGGTCCATGGATGCCTGTCTTGAGGCCTCCCGTCGGCTGCGCGATATCAGGTTCGTGACCCCGAATGCATTCGCCTACGGCTCCGATGGGAGGCATCCCCGGCTCGAGAAGGTCCGGCGCCTGCTCTCGCGTCTCTCGCGTCCCGACGCCCGGATCTGGTTCGGCACCTTTCCGAGCGAGGTCAGGCCCGAGTTCGTGACAGATGAAGCGCTCGAGCTGGTGACCGAATTCTGTGAGAACCGCCGTCTTCACTTCGGCATACAGTCGGGAAGTGATCGTCTCCTTGGAGCGCTCGGGCGAGGTCACACGGTCGCCGACGGGCTTATGGCCGTCGAGCGGACCCTTGATCACGGCCTGGTGCCCGTGGTCGACCTGATCCTCGGGTTTCCGTTCGAGAGTGATGAGGAGCAGGCAGAGACGATCCGTCTCGCCGTCGACCTTGCGGGACGCGGATGTCTGCTGCACATGCACGGCTTTGTCCCCCTTCCCGGTACTCCGCTCGCAGGATCGACGCCTCGCCCCCCAATCCCTGCCGCACGACGGGTGCTCGGGGGCCTGGCCCTCGCCGGAAAGGCGACTGGATCCCTCGATCTCCTGGGTTAAGGTTTTGTACTCTTCACCCGAATACTAGAGGAGTATGATGGATGTCCTCCTTATCGCGGATCTCCACGGTAACTTCGGCAAGATCGAGTCGTTTCTCGAACTCAATGCCGATGCAATGATCGTGGCCGGAGATATCACGAATTTCGGCCCGGTTGATACCGTTGAAGGGCTCTTCTCCCGGATCGATATACCCTGTGTGGCGGTCCCGGGCAACTGCGACCCCCGTGAGATCCTCGATGCGCTCGAGCATTCGGACGCGGTCTCGCTCCATGGGTCCCGAATCTCCCTGGGCAGCAAGATCACGGTGGCGGGGCTCGGCGGTTCGAACCCGACACCGTTCCAGACGCCGTTCGAGTTCTCGGAGGAAGAGATCGACAAGATCCTCACCTCGACCGTGTCGAAGATGGAGAGAACAGTGCACAATGTCCTCCTCTCCCATTGTCCCCCCCACGGAGCGCTCGACGAGGTCGAGGGCCAGCATGTTGGGTCGACGAGCGTCCGAAACCACCTGAAGGCCTTCGACCTGGTCTGCTGTGCTCACATCCACGAGAAGCGTGGTGTGACCGACCTCGATGGTGTGAAGGTTGTGAACCCGGGAATGGCCTCCGATGGACACGGCGCGATGATCCACTTTGGAGACGTGGCAAAAGAGATCACCGTCGAGTTGATCTCCGTCTGATCCGAGGGTCGGAATCGTCAACCCCTTTTTTTTATTTTCTTCTCTTCTTGCTCACGCATTCCTGCTCGTCTGACGGCAGGCTCCGCATTGCTGATGGGCGATCCGTCTGCGTGAACGATCCGGGAGGCCCGCTCCATCGTGGCGGACCTTTTCCGCCCGTTACTCCCGGGGGGATCCGGTGGTTCCGGTGCGGGTGCTCTTCCTGGACTCCTGCACCAGTTCAAGATACGAGGAGGTGATCGGTGCACTGGTGATCCCGAGCGAGCGGGCGAGGGTGTGCACGCGCTCCTCAATGCCGGTGTCATCCTGCTCTCCGAGGATCTCGACCTCGGCGAAGGTGCCGAGCTCGTCGACCTCGTCGAGGGCGATCGACGCATTCTCAAGGGACCAGAGCTCCCGGTGCTTGGTCACCTCCGCCGTTAGCCGGAACCCGAGTCGTTCTAATATCTCCTCGAAGGTAATCCCGTCTTCGATGACGAGGTTCAGCTCCTCCCGGGCCTTGAGCTTCGTGCCGGCCATCTTCGCCCCCTTGTAGGTGACCACCGTCTCGGTGCCGGCCCTTCGTATCCGGAGGGCTTCGTCGGTGATGCCGAAGTCCCTGCTGGGGTGGTTGTAGTATCGGTCGT
>CAYLUL010000038.1:0-9265 GCA_964386835.1 uncultured Methanospirillum sp. | reverse complement strand
CCTCGCGGGCCCCGTCCAGGCGGGCGTGACGTGCCTCAAGCGCGTCGCGGAGCGGTGGGAGCGCATCAACCCGTGCCTTCAGTTCAAACTCAATCATGGTGATCTCCTAATCGGTCTCCTTTATCTATCTTCATCGCTTTTTAATATAGTCAAGGTGAGCAGATGGCCATCGCAGAGGGAGACTATATCAGGCTGGACTACACGGGGTTGGTGGACGGTATCGTTTTTGATACCACCAGCGCCGAGGCGGCCAGAGAGGCCGGCATCGAGAACTCTTCCGCGACCTATGGGCCGATCCTTGTCCGGGTCGGCAGCGGCCACGTGATCCCCGGGCTCGATGATGCCCTGGTGGGCCGTGAACCCGGCGATGAAGCCGAGATTGACGTCATGCCGGAGATGGGTTTCGGCGAGTACCGCCGTGACCTCGTCGAGGGTATTCCGGTCAAAAAGTTCGGCGAGAAGGTCCAGGTCGGGTCTCGGGTCAAGAACGAGAACCGCGAGGGCGTCGTCCGGGACATCATCGGAAACCGGGCGATCGTCGACTACAACAACGAGCTTGCCGGAAAGACGCTTCATTACCGGTTCTCCGTTCTCGATGTCATCGAGGACGGGGTCGAGCGCGCCAGGGGCCTGGTTCGGCTCTACGCGGGCCGCGAACTCGAAGCCGCGTTCGATGCGGGAGTCCTGACCTTCGAGCTGCCCCCGGGCATCGGTTACGATCGCCGGTGGGTTCTCTGGAAGCCCACGATCGTGCGTGATATCTTCGAGGCAGCGCCGAACGTGACCGAGATCCGGTTCCTTGAATCGGTGAAGAGGCCCGAACCAGCGAAGGAGGAGTGATCGAGGTCGCCCGGGCATGGGGCCGAACGCGACGCATATGCGGTTCGGCCCCTGCCGCAGGGCTGTTATCGACCTCGACTCCCTGCATGCCCCGGCCGAACGCCACCCTGCCCGGTGGTTTCCATGGGGCCACCGCCTCATCGTTTTTTCCCGCGAGATCCCGAGCGGTCATTATCGTCTGCCCGTTCGTGCACGGACCCGTGCCTTTCATGGGGAGATCCGCGCGATCGAACACCTCCTGAATGAAGAGGCCGCCAGGCTTCGGGATGAAGGGGCCCGTGCTGTCGCCGTGCCGGTCTTCTTTCCCGTTACCCTGGCAGAAGGAAAGATGCGTGGCATGCTGTCGCTCCGTGACCTCGCGGCGGATGCCGGCATCGGGACGATCGGGAGACAGGGTCTTCTCCTCGTGCCTGGCAGTGGTTGTCGCGTCACGCTGGGCGCGGTGGTGACGGATGCGCCGCTTCCGCTCGCTCGTCCATCAGACACGGTCTGCTGCCTGGGTTGCGGACGGTGCCTGGCGGCATGTCCGGCGGGTGCGATCGGCGCCGAGGGTGTCGATCCATTCCGCTGCCTGAACGTCTCCTCCATCACCCCTGGTCCTTTGAACCGGGTCCTCCGGAGGGCAGCAGAGGGCGGACGAGCTGTTCGGGCGGTCACCTTCCTGATGAACGCCGCGGCGCACCACGCTCCGATGCCGTGTTCAGCCTGCGTGACGGCCTGCCCGCTCGCCAGGGAGGGAGGAGAAGAGTAGATGAGGTCGCGGCATAGAGAGAACGACAGGAGAGAGAGACGTGGAGCACGATACAACAACACCGGTCGACCCGCTCGCTGAGGTGAACCGTTTCGAGTTCGAACGGACACCGACCATCCCGACCGCCGACGAGATACTGGATGTCTCGTTCCGGCGAGCGGCGAAGAAACGCAAGGAGAAGCATAACAAGGACCGTGCGAACGAGGAGTTCGTGCGTGCCGTCACCGCCTCTGTCCATGACCGGCTGGTCTCCATCCTCCAGCAGTTCCCGGACCTGGATAGCCTACCGCCGTTCTACCAGCACATGGTCGAGATTCTCTACGGGATCGACCGGGTCAAGAAGGCGCTCGGCGCGGTCGGTTGGGCTGCCTGGCACGTCCGCGAGAAGGGATACACGATCGCATCGACAATGCGGCGGGCCGAAGTCGTCGCCGATGAGCGGAGAAAAGCGGTCGCGCGGATCGCATCGATCGTGCATCAGATCGACCCCGAACTGCGGTTTCTGAACGACGCGAGGAATGTGCTCCGCAAACTGCCCCACGTCTCTGACGAGTACACGATCGTCGTCGCGGGATACCCGAACGTCGGCAAGTCGTCGTTCATCCGCGCCGTCTCGTCTGCCGCTCCCGAGGTGGCCGGGTATCCGTTCACGACGAAGGGTGTGATCATCGGGCACCGCGATACTCCGGAAGGGCGCATACAGCTCGTAGACACCCCCGGGATCCTCGATCGTCCGGCCAGCGAACGCAACCCGATCGAGCGGCAGGCGCTCGCAGCGCTGATGGATATCGCGGATGTCTGTCTCTTCCTGATCGACCCGAGTGAGCACTGCGGTTTCTCGCTTGAGGAGCAGCAGCGCCTGCTCGAGGAAGTCAGGTCACTTGTCCAGGTTCCGGTCCTGGTCACTTGCAGCAAGGCGGATATCGTCCGTACCAGCGACGGCCTCTCGATGTCCACAGCGACCGGAGAAGGGGTGGACGCGGTTCTCCAGGAGATTCTCGCCCATCGCCCGGTCCCGGTTCAGTGTGGGATCTCGAGCGACTCCATGCAGTAGAGATCGACCGTGTCGACCAGGGCCTTCTTGGCCCGTTTTGCCCTATTTTTGTCCTCGGAGGAGAGGTCCCGGGCGATATACTCCATCGCCGTCTCGATCGAGAGGAGCTCAGGGTGCTCGTGCCGCAGGTCTCGCATGATGCCAACTGCCTCGCCGGGTTTCTCTGAGAAGAGCGAGAAGACATAGTCGAGGATAGTGAGGAGGTGGGGCGGCATCCCGTTCGTCACCGCGAGCCGGCGGAAACTGAAGTAGGTGATCCGCCGGGTGGTGAGGAGCGAGAGCTTCAGCCCGTAGTATATCGGCTCGAGCTCCCCGGGGGACTGCTGCATCATCTGCTTGAGGACCCCCGCCGCCCCGGCGCCGTCGCGCTGCTCGAGCTTGAGGGCGAACAGCTCGCGAAGGAAGGTCATGTCATCGAAGAACCTCTCGATCCCGATGTTCAGCAGCTGCTCCCTCCGCACGAGGTCTCCCGATTCACGCGCACGCTGCAGGCCGATCTTGATAAAATACTTCTCGCTCGGGAACCACTCGAGGGCGGCGAAGATCATCGTCCAGAACGGACGGATGAGGAACCCGAGCTCCATCAGTTCCTGGTGGTGCGCGTTTCGCAACCGGGTGTTCTGCAGGGCGAGGCCGATCAGCACCTCACGGGCCTCGAGCTCACGGATGTCCGAGCCCCCGCTGTATTGTGGTCCGGCCTTCTCATTTCGTTCGAGTCCGAGCCGGTAGTAACAGTACGCAAGAGCGAGACCGATCCCTGCATCCTCCCCTGCATGGTCGCGGAAGTACTCGGCGGCGTGATACCAGTCCCCGTGCTTGAAGAGCGTGAGGCCCGCCACGATATCCGTCTTGCTCGCCCGGTCCGTTCCCCGCTTCGCCCGAAGGGCGTTGGTCTTGATCCGCTCGATCGTATCGCGCGTGAGCGGTTTGCTCGGGTCGTCGAGCAGCTTGAAGCTGACTGCATCGATGAATTCGTTGAAGTGCGCGTCGGAGAGATGGGGAAAAGAGTTCTCAAGTGCGGTAATCACATGCCCGAAGAAGACCGGCAGGTTCTCATCCACCTTGGACCGGTGTTTCGAGACATACCCGATGAAGTCCTTTCGAAGCAGGTCGAGGCGTTCGTACTCGATCGCATCCGAGAGGGTTTCGCCGCGCATAACTGTACCATTCGTGGAATGGCTCGGCAATAAATGGTTTCTCCTGGTTCTGCCATCGCTCAGCCGCTGGCCGATCCTTTTTGGGTCGTCGGCAGCACCTGGTGCCCATTGGGGCCTTCCGTCCGGCACGGACTTCCTGGCAGACTCCGGCACGTTCGATCGACCCCTGATGGTCATATCAATCTCACGAGCTCCACCCGGGGCGCATCGTTCTCTGCTGCAGTCGCGACCGGCTGTTCTCCTTCACCGGATCGAGAACCCGCGGCACTTCGGGCACGCGATCTTTTCAGACCCACTGGCGGTGAGCATCACCTGGAGAGGGATGCCATACAGCGTCCTGGGCCAAAAGTCGTGCCCACCTCGACGATTCAACCGTTCTCGATGTCGATCTGGATCAGATCGATTCGATGCGAGAGAACGTCTGGCTCCCTCATCTCATCCCGATCCGAGAGCGTACCAACGACGCCAGTCCCCCCCTCAGTGTGCACCAGTCCTGCCGCCCCGGGGCGTGTGTGGTCGTGCTGGGGCCGGGATGGGTTGGCCGGTCACGAGGGGTGCAGCAGCTTCTCGACAGAACAGAAGAACGCACCCGGCAGGCGATCAGAGGTGAGCCCACCTATTCGGTCGATCCGAGTGAAACGTTGGTCTCCAGGTATCCTTCTGAGGTGCCTGTTCGGGGTGGGCTGGCTCGGAATGATCCAGGGGGAATGTCCATCTCGAATCGCGCCCCCTCTCCGTGCTCCCCGGTCTCACGCATCGAGATCCCGGTGATATCCAGGATCTCCCGTGAGATTGCGAGGCCAAAACCGGTATTTTTTCCGATCCCCAGGTCAAAGATCCGCTCTTTTTCATCGGGAACAATCCCCTCTCCGTCATCCTCGCAGATGATCACCAGGTGCCCGTCGTGGACCTCGGAGAAGAACCGTACCCTGGTGATTGCGTGTCCATGGCGTACGGCGTTATCGATGAGATTGAAGAAGACCTTGATGATCAGCGGGTCCGCAAAGACCTCCAGGTCACCTGATATCTCATTCTCGACCCGGATGGAGGGGTTCCCGGCGTCTCGGTCCGCCTGGGACACGAGGGTGCCCACCCTGTGCCAGGTCGGCGCTCGTACCCCGATCTCCTCGTACTCTTTTGTGAACTGGATCATCTGCGATATCTGGTCGCTCGCCGCGTTGATACGGGTGAAATAGTATTCGAACGAGCGGTCTGACACCGCCTTCTCCAGAAGTGCGGTATACCCGTCGAGTGCCAGGAGCTGGTTCTTGATGTCGTGGCGGGTGATCCCGGAGAGCATGTTGAGCTTCCGGTTCACCTGCATCAGGGCTTCCTCGGCGCGTCTCCGCTCGGTGATGTCCTCGTCGATACCATAGTACCCCTGGAAGAGACCATCTTTGTCATAGAACGGGGTACCGCTCGTGCTCATCACCACCGTGGTTCCATCGCGATGCCGGAGGGTGTTGATAAAATTCCGGAACGGTCTCTTCCGATCGAGGAGTTCATCTGCCACGTGCTTCAACTCCTGGCGCGTCGCCGGGTCGAAGAGATCGTAGAAATGCATCTTCCCCACGATCTCGTTGGCCTGATACCCGAGGATCTGCTTGATGACCGGACTCGAGTAGCGATACAGACCGTCAGGATCAATCTCCCAGATCCACGTGCCGGCATGCATCGTAACGGCAAGTGCACGCCGTTCGCTTCTCATGAGTTCGATCTCGTTCTCTTTCTGCGCGGTGATATCCGTGACGATGCCTTCGATCGCTCTGATCCGGCCCTGTTCATCTCTCACCGGCATGTTCCTCTGGTTGAACCAGCGCCTCCGTCCTGCGCGATCGAGGATCTGGTACTCGTAGGACGGAGGGACGATACCCTCCATCAGCAACCGCCATTGTTCAGAGCAGTAGTCCTTTGAATCGTCGTGGATCAATCGTTGGAAGAGGGATGGGTCCGCGTACAATTCTCGGGGCGAATGACCCGTCATCGCAACTGACGCTGGGCTGACATACTCGTATCGCCCCTCGGGAAGAACCATCCGGTAGATCATGTCGGGCGCGTTGTCAGCGAGACGGTGAAACTTCCCCTCACTCTCCCTGAGCGCCTCCTCGACACGCCGCTGGTCCGTGACGTCCTCGATTGTCGAGAGGATGTGCGGGACGGTGTTGATCATGATCACGGTCGATGAGAACCGGCAGGTCTGGACTGCACCCGACCTGATGCGGCAGGCAATCTCCATCCCGCGCACGGTTTGGCCCTGCCGGAGAGATGCAACCAGGCGACCGTACGCATCCTGGTCGGGGAAGAGCCCTACCGAGTCCGGCCGTTTACCGATCACCTCTTCTGGGGTATATCCGGTGTTCAGCGTGAACGTCTCGTTCACATCGACGAACGTCCCGTCCGAGGCGGAGACGAGGGTGAGCGAGATGGGATTGGATCGAAAGATGGATGCATACCGGGTCTCGCTCTCTCGCATCGCAGCCTCCGCGTGCTGTCGTCCCCGGTTGTCGATGAAGGTTCCCAGAACGAACTCCTGGCCATCGAGGGTCATCAGCGTCGCGTGCATGATCACCGGGACCACGCCCCCATCCCCGGTCTGGAGGAGACGTTCATCGTTCTCCACGGTCTGGTGAAGGTCCGTGATCGGGCAGAGCCCGCCCCCTCCGTGGCAGATGAACTCGTTGCACTGCCAGCCGACGATCTTCTCCTTCGGCAGGCCGATCATCGCCGCTCCGGTCGGATTGATGTCAACGATCTGGTGGGTCTGGGCGTCGATGATCACGATGCCCGCCTGGACCGACGAGAAGATCTGGTCGAGGTACTCCCTGCTCCAGGCGACGGCTGCTTGCTGCTCCTTTCGGTCCGTGATGTCACGGATCGACTCGATCGCCCCGACCATCTCTCCATCCTGGTTGGAGAGGGGCCCCGCCTTGATGAGTGCAGCGATCCGTCTTCCGCCGGGAAGAATCAGCTCCTTCTCGGCGGTGATCGAGGAGCCGTGACGTTCGAACCTCTCGAAGGGTATGGCGCCCTCCAGACCCGGCGCGTACACCAGGTCAACCAGGAGCGGGTGACGTGACCCGTAGAGTGGGACAGCATACTCATAGTCTCCCTTGCCGAGCATCTCGGACGAGGAAACCATGGTCATCTCCTCCATCGCCCGGTTCCAGGCGATCACCGTCCCCGTCCGATCGATGGCGAACGTGGGGTCGGGCAGAAAATCGATGATGTCGTTGAGGCGTTGCTCCGAGTCGTGGAGCTGCCGCTCCGCCTCTTTCCTGCTCACTGCCTGCCGGATCTTGTGGGCGAGTTCGGCGAACTGCGCCTTCGGATCACCCCCCTTCTGGACGTAAAAATCCGCTCCATTGTTGATCGACTCGATCACGACCTCTTCACGTCCCCTACCCGTGAAGAGGATGAAGGGGATCGACCCGAATTGTTCCCTGACGGACTTCAGAAAAGCGATCCCGTCCATCGACGGCATCTGGTAATCCGAGACGATCACGTCCACAGTCTGGATTGCCGTGCCGGCGAGCGCCTCTTCCGCAGAGGTGGCGACAGAGACCGTGAAGGTGCCTGACCGCTCAAGGAACGCCCTGGCAATCTCGAGCAAACCCGGTTCGTCGTCCACGTACAGGACGCGAGTCCCACCGGCCATGCATGAATATTCTTTGGCTGTGAGTATATCCCTTCTCATCCGGGGTTCGGACAGTCCCTTTCTTAGAACACGATCGCCTCCCCATCCACCCGGTACGAGGGGGTGTGGGGGTGGTTCCCGCTATCTTCCCCTCCCTGGTGCCTGTGGTGGGGCGCGGTCTCGACCGTGAGATCGATTGCGGGGGACAATGAACTCCCAACCCGGCCCTTCGGTCGGATCGGGCCTTCAGGAGGGGGACGAAATGTCCGCCCTACCCGGATGAGCCCCGGGGGGTCTCTTCGTCGCCCGCATAGTAGTAGTACTCTCCGGATGATTTCTGCTCGCGGTCAAGATACGACCCGGGCTTGTTGATCCGCGGCCGGCCGGTCTGGTCGCGGCGGAACGAGATCCCCAGGTTGCCGAGGAACCGGTTCATCCCCTCGCGCATGCCGAACGGGCCGACCGCCGTTCCCTGGATACCGGGCTCACCCTCGAAGACCAGGATCCGTTCGCTCGCCATGTCGACCAGGTAGATGTCATGGTCGATCACCATGATTCCCGCCTCGCGCCCCTCGGCATGCCGCCGGATCAGGCGTGTCACCCGAACCCGCTGCTCGACGTCCAGGTGGGCGGAGGGCTCATCGAGGATGTAGAGGTCGGCATCCCTGGCGAGGCAGACGGCGATCGCGACCCGCTGCAACTCGCCGCCGGAGAGCGTGTCCACCGATGACTGGAGAAGGGGCCCGAGGGCGAGGGGCTCGAGGATCTCGTGCTGGAACTGCGACGAGTCGAACCGGTTGGTCGCCCCCCGCAGCAGGAACTCGACCGAGACCGACGTGTCCCCCTTGACATACTGCGGCTTATATGATATCCTGATCGGACTCTCGATTGGGCCGGCATCCGGGGTCTCCACGCCGGCCAGGAGGCGGGCGAAGGTCGACTTGCCGATACCGTTCGCCCCGACCACCCCGAGCACTTCTCCGCGCCGGACCTCTCCGCCCAGGACGTCGAGCCGGAAGGCAGGATAGGTCCGCGTCATCGTCGGGAAGGTAAAGAGGGTCTGGCGATCGCTCCCCTTCGAGTGTGCCCGCCGCTCAAAGACGACCGAGTGGTCCCTGAACCGGACATTCTCCTCGTTGAGGTAGCCTTCCAGGTACTGGTTGATCCCGATGCGGACGCCTTTGGGTCGTGTCACGACACCGAAGACCGCAGGCTTCCCGTAGCCGATGTGCACGGTGTCCGCGAGCATGTCCAGGATGGCGAGGTCATGCTCGACGATCACGATCGGCCTGGATGCGGCCAGTTCGCGCACGAGGCCAGCGACGACCATGCGTTGATAGACGTCGAGGAACGGCGTGCACTCGTCGAGGAAATAGAAGTCGGCGTCCCTGGCGAGGCAGGCAGCGATCGCGACCCGCTGGAGCTCGCCTCCAGAGAGGGTCTTGATGCTCCGCTCGACGATCGCGTCGAGACCGAGCGCAGTGAGGTATCCTCCGAGTGCCCCCCGCTCATCGGTCGACTGCAGGAGCTCAGCAACCGACCCCGAGAACACCTTCGGGATCTGGTCGATGTACTGGGGCTTGACCGCGACCTTCATCCGGCCGTTCGATACCTGGGAGAGGTACTCCACGAGCTCGGTGCCCGCGAACCCCTTCAGCACCTCGCTCCAGTCGACCTCGTGGTCAAAGACTCCCAGGTTCGGCCGGAGCGTGCCCGAGAGAACCTTGACCGACGTCGACTTCCCGATCCCGTTCGGGCCGAGAAGGCCGGTCACCTTCCCTTCGACCGGTATCGGGAGCCCGTAGAGCACGAACCCGTTCTGGCCGTAC
>CAYLUL010000037.1:0-15013 GCA_964386835.1 uncultured Methanospirillum sp. | reverse complement strand
CTCGACGAGGAGGAGTGGCTCTGGTTCACGCTCGATGTCTCGCACGCGATGGGCCGATCTCTCGAGGAGGTTCGGGACTTCATAGAACTCTGTGGAGACCGAATTGCGAACGTCCACCTTTCTCGTGCGTCCGACGGAATGATGCATCTCTCCCTTTCGGGCCATCCCGATGGTCGATATGTCCTCGAGCTGCTTCGAGACCAGGGGTACCGGGGTCCAGTTACGCTCGAGATTGAGGACCTCCGACTTGATCATACATACTCGGTTGAGGAGAAAGTGGCACTCGTCGCCTCCGAAACAGCCTTTGTCCGTTCAGTCCTGGGCTGATTGATAAATCCGCTATGTTTATACTGGCGCGCCCCGATTAGGTACTGCATCGCCCATTCATATCTGGGCGTTCCGGTGCCGGCCTCTCCGGCGTGAAACCGATGCTTCAGTACGATCCGTTCTCAGCCGCATTCTTCTGTGTCTGCATCCTTCTATCGGCGTTCTTCTCCAGTGCCGAAGTCGCACTTATCTCCATATCCCGGGCACGCGTCCGGACGCTTGTCAACGATGCGCGTCCCGGCGCCCCGGCGCTGGCAGAGCTCAGGGCTGACCCGGATCGGATCCTGATCACGACCCTGATCGGCAACACGCTCGCATGCGTCGCGGCAGCTGCGCTTGCCACCGAGGTTGCGCTGGTCCAGTTCGGCCCCTCAGGCGTGCTCTTCGCAATCCTTGGGACTGTTTTCGCCCTCCTCGTGGTCGGTCAGATCGGACCGATGCTCGTGGCGGCTCGTTTCCTGGACAGGGTCGCCCTCCGTTCTTCTGGCCCGATCCTGCTCCTCTCTCGCCTGGTGTCGCCCATCATCTTCGTCCTCAATCGGCTCTCCCGCACCCTGGGTTCGGAGACGAACGGTGAACCATCCGTAACTGAGGATGAGATCCGCGAGTGGATCGATGTAGGCAAAGAGGAGGGGACGATCGAACAGGGAGAGCGGCGGATGCTCTACAACGTTCTCGCCTTCGACGAGACGACGGCTCGCGAGGTGATGACGCCCCGCATGGACGTCACGATGGTCGAGGACACCACCTCACTCGACTCGACCCTCACGATCTTTCACGAGACCGGTTTCTCGCGCCTTCCGGTCTATCATGAGCGCGTGGACAACATCGTTGGTGTCCTGAACATCAAGGATGTCTATTCTGCCGTCGTCACCCGGACGCCCGGCGTGAGGATCACCGACCTCAGCTACGACCCGTACTTCGTTCCGGAGACAAAGAAGATCGACGACCTTTTGCGGGAACTCCAGCTCAGGAAGGTCCCGATGGCGATGGTCATGGACGAGTATGGTGGCTTCGTCGGCGTCGTCACGATCGAGGACATCCTCGAAGAACTCGTCGGGGATATCCTGGACGAGTTCGACGATGAGGAGCTGCAGATCGAGCCTGCCGGCGAGGGCGTTTACCTGGTGGACGCTGCCGCGTGGATCGAGGACCTCAACGAGCGTCTGGGCATCAACCTTCCTTCTGGAGATGGGTACGAGACGATTGGGGGCCTGCTGATCGAGCGGCTCGGCCACATCCCCCATCCTGGTGAGACCGTTGTCCTGTCTGAGACCGGGATCACCCTGGTGGTGATGCAGATGCGGGGGAAACGGATCGTCCGGATTAAGATGTTGCTTTTCCCCCCGGGTGATGGGGACGAGAACCGTTAAGCCACTCTGATTCAAGTACATGGGCATGATGCGGTGCGCGGTGCTCGCCTCGGGACGGGGCTCGGACTTCCAGGCCGTGATCGATGCGGTGGGGGCTGGTACCTGTCCGGTCGAGCTCGTCCGCCTGATCACCGACAACCCGGCGGCACCGGCGATCCACCGGGCCGAACAGGCTCGTATCCCTGTCACCGTCCTTGACCGTGCCGCATTCTCCGAGCGGGAAGCATACGAGGCGGCGCTCCGGGAGGCAATGAGCGCATCATCGGCGGACCTCTTTGTCCTTGCCGGGTACATGCGCCTTCTCTCGCGGGAGACGGTGTTGGCGTTCAGGGGACGTATGATCAATATTCACCCTGCACTCCTGCCGTCCTTCCCGGGGCTCGGGGCCCCGGAGCAGGCTGTCGCACACGGCGTTCGGGTCGCCGGCTGCACAGTCCACTTCGTCACCGAGGAGATGGATGCAGGACCGATCATCATCCAGGCCTGCGTGCCGGTGCTGGATGACGACACTGGAGAGTCCCTCGCAGCCCGAATACTGATCGAGGAGCACCGGATCCTTCCTGAGGCGATTCGCCTGTATGCTGAGGGCCGTCTTTGCTGTGAAGGTCGGCGCGTGCGGCACCTGCCGCGGTCGACAGACTGAAGAATGGGTGATGACCATTACACAGGACAGCCGGCATCCATGAAGGGGCGAGGACAGCAGCAGCGGGTGGCAAAGCGCATCGCCGGGGAGCGGATACGCCACCTCTTCGAGACGGCCGAGCGGTTCTACCCGACAGACCCTTCGTGGAGCAACCGGTGTGTGGCAGTGGCACTGGCGATTGCGATGCGCCAGCGTCTTCGGCTCGCCCATGGTGAGCGGCGGGGCTTCTGTCATGCCTGCCATGCCTATCTCCGGTTTGGGTCGAATGCGCGGGTTCGTGTCCGCGATGGGCATGTCACCGTGACGTGTCTTGATTGCGGGAACCGGATGCGATATGGGATGAGACGGCATGAACGAGAGAGATCAGAAAATGCAGGACCTCAAGCCGACCTGCTGGATCGGCAAGCGGGGGGTGACCGACGCGACGATCGAAGAGATTGTCCGCCAGGTCAAGGACAGGAAAGCGATCAAGATAAAATGGCTACATCATGTTGAGGTCGATCCCGGAGCGCTCGCTGAGGCCACCAGGACCGAACTCGTTGAGGTCCGAGGTCACACAATGGTGGTGCGTGAGCGGCGACGATGACCTCCCTCGCTCGAAATGCATAAGAACCCTTCTCGCAAATACGTAAAGACTGTTGCGTACAGATGTTGACAGTAAGGAGACCAGATGACAACGGTATATGACGTTCCGGCAGACAAGCTCGTCCCGCTCGTTGCGGCGGAACTGAAAGGCCGGCCGGAGCTCGCACCTCCCGCCTGGGCCGAATTCGCCAAGACAGGAGTGCACAAGGAGATGCCGCCCGAGGACCCCGACTGGTGGTTCACGCGGGGGGCCGCAGTCCTTCGGCGGGTCTACATCGATGGCCCCGTCGGGGTTGAGCGAATGCGGACCTTCTACGGTGGACGAAAGAACCGCGGGTCGAAACCCAACCGCTTCAAGAAGGGGAGTGGGTCCGTGATCCGCGAACTGCTCCAGCAGCTCGAGAACGCAGGACTCGTCGTGAAGGACAAGGGTGGCCGTCGTGCCTCTCCTGCCGGCATGAAGTTCCTCGACGGGATCGCGCACCAGCTGAAGACGGCCGCGCCGGCCCAGGACGTGTAGGATCCAGGAGGCGCCGATGGCCGACGACGAGCTGGCTGAACTCCGGCAGAGGCGGGCTGCAGAACTGCAAAACCAGGCGATGAGCCAGCAGGCCGTTGAGGAGGAGAGAGAGCGAGCACGTGCCGCGGTGCAGATGGCGCTCATGGAGATCCTGACACCTGAAGCCCGCGAACGGCTCAATACGATTCGCCTGACCCGGCCGGACTTTGCTTCCGGTGTGGAGCAGCAGCTGATCCAGCTTGCCCGGCAGGGCCGGATTCGGCAGAAGATCACGGATGAGCAGCTAAAAGGGCTCCTTGCGCAACTGGTTCCGGCGAAACGGGACTATAATATCGTCCGCAAGT
This sequence comes from uncultured Methanospirillum sp., assembly GCA_964386835.1. Lineage (GTDB taxonomy): Archaea > Halobacteriota > Methanomicrobia > Methanomicrobiales > Methanospirillaceae > UBA288. The sequence goes on along the minus strand of CAYLUL010000037.1, from coordinate 11,221 downwards.
GATGAAGGTGGGAGTGCTGTTCAGCGGTGGAAAGGACTCCGCGCTCGCCGCACTCCTGCTCGCCCCCCAGTACGAGGTCGAGCTGAATACCTTCGCCTTTGGCGAAGGTCGCGACCTCGGGGCTGTTGAAGCGGCCGGCGCGGTGCTCGGGCTCCCCTGGAACCGAAGGGAATTTCCCGATGGGGTTCTCGAGACCGCGCTCGACCGGCTCGTCGTTGATGGCTATCCGAACGGGGCGATCAGTCTCGTGCATCGCGCGGCCCTCGAGGCGCTCGCATGCATGTACAGTGTCGTTGCCGATGGTACCCGGTTTGATGACCGGGTCCCGATGCTCGATCCGGGAGAATCCCGCTCCCTGATGGACCGTTGCGGGTGCTCGTATGTTCGTCCTCTGCTCGGATTTCCCCGGGCCGAGGTGGACCGACTGGTGGGAAGACACCTCGTGATCGAACGGGGTGAGACCGGCCGAATGCCCAACGGCGACTACGAAGATGAACTGCGGGCGGAACTGCGAAGGCGGGGTATCGACCCGGCCCCGATCTTCCCCCCCGTGCATGAACAGACCCTGGTACGGGGTCGAAAGGGGTAAAACCCGAGGTAGACAGATGTCGAGATCAACAAAAGGCTTCAAGATTCGCCTCGCAAAGGCGACGCAGCAGAACCGGCGCGTTCCGGCCTGGGTAATGGTACGGACCAAGAGGAACGTTGTCAGTCACCCCAAGCGGCGCAACTGGCGTCGCAGTTCCCTGAAGGTGTAGAACGATGGTTGAGAAGATGAACGAGCAGATCTACGTGATCCCGCTGCGAGATGTGAAGCGTGCTCCCCGGTGGCGCCGTACCAACACCGCCATCAAGGACATCCGTGCGTATCTTGCCCGTCACATGAAGAGCGAGGACGTCAAGCTCGACGCCTCGATCAATGAGAAGGTCTGGGAGCGAGGGTCGGAGAAGCCGCCGCGTCGGATCCGTGTCCGCGCAATGAAGTTCGACGACGGACAGGTTCAGGCCGAACTCGCTCCGGAGTGAGCATGAACCGGACGACGGCCTTCGGTGGTGATCCCCACATCGGGATCTTTTGCCGGGTCCTCGAGGAGATCGCGGTGGTTCCGCCCGAAGCGCCTGACGAGTTCTGCGAGGCGCTCAGGATGGCTCTCGATGTGGAACTTATCCGGACGACGATCCAGGGCAGCAGCATTGTCGGCTCCCTCCTGGCCGGCAACAGCCGTGCCGTCATCGTCAGCGGACTTGCCACCCCGGACGAGGTCCGCGCGCTCGAGGACTACCGCGAGGTCTACCGCCTCGAGGGGTCGATGAACGCGGCGGGGAATGTTGTCCTGGCGAACGATCATTTCGCTGCGGTTCACCCGGAGATGGAACCTGAGGTGGTCGAGGCGATCGGCTCCCATCTCGGTGTCGAGGTGATCCGCCTCACCCTTGGCGGTGTGAAGACCGTCGGCATGGCCGGCTATGCGATGAACCGGGGCGTCCTCCTTCATTCCCGGGCGACGCCGAAAGAGATCGGGCGCCTTGAGGGCGTGACCGATCTCCCGATCGGCACCGGTTCGGTGAACATGGGTTCCGGCCTTGTCGGGACCGGGCTCCTCGCCAACTCGCACGGCTACATCGCCGGGGACGAGACGAGCGGGTTCGAGCTCGGCCGGGTCGCGGATGTATTCGGATTTATTGAGGGTATATAATGCAGCAATTTGAGGTCAGCGGCACCTTCCGGTGTGGCGATGAGTGGCGACCGTATACAAAGACGGTCGATGCGCCGAATGAGGTGCAGGCAAAGGAGCGAATCCTGACGGCGATCGGCTCGAAGCACCGCCTGAAGAGAATGTATATTACGGTTGACGGTATCACGCTGGTCAGTGGTGAATAAGGTGGAGCGGGAAGTCCAGGTGCTCCAGCACTACCTGAACGAGTACGGCCAGCAGATCGAGGTGCTCAGCCAGCAGCTGCAGATGATCGAACATGGACGTGCCGAAGCGGCCGCCGCCGTCGAGACTCTCGCATCGCTGGCCGCATCTCCGGATGGGACCGTGTTGTTGCCAGTGGGCGGGGGGGCATCTCTGCGGGTGAAGGTGCTCGATGCCGAACAGGTCCTGCTCAATCTCGGGGCCGATGTGGTTGTCGAACGTCAGAACGCCGAGGCCCGCGAGTTCCTGGAGGACCGCATGACCGAGATGGAGGCATCTTCCAAGCGGCTCGCTGAGACACTCGGGAAACTTCAGGGCCAGGCGAACGAGGTCGCGCAGCGACTCGACCAGATCTACCGGATGGTCCAGCAGCAGCAGGGCCAGGCGCCTGCGGCGCGGACCGGGTAACCCATGTTCGAGGGGCTGAAAGGCAAGCTCGCCGGTGTGCGGTCGCGACTGGGGGGCGTTATCAACGCCAGTGCCGAGGAGACCGCGCCGACTCCCGAGCTCGAGGTTCAGGAGGACTCTCCTTCAAGCACGAACGAGCCCCTTGCACCTGAGCCCCTCGACGAATCGGAAGATTTTTCTCAGGAATATCCCGGTCCCGCGACGGCACCCGATCCGGGGCCGGTCGAGACTCCGGATGAACCCGGGCCCGAACCGCTCCAACCTGAGCCGGTAAAACGGTCCTGGTCTGCACTCTTCAGCCGGTCGCGAGGAGAGGAGGCAGTCAGTTCTGGACCCGATTCTCCTCCCGCTCCTGTTGAGGAGATCTCCGGAGGAGAGGAGAAGAAGGCGGGGCTTTTCAAGAAACTGAAAGTTCTCGTCACCGAGCGTGAACTGATCCTCTCCGAGGACGATGTTCGGGAGGTCCTCGACGAGCTCGAGATCGTCCTTCTCGAGTCCGATGTCGCGCTCCCCGTGACCGAGGAGATCATCGAGCATGTCCGGCGAGATCTTGTCGGCCGACACCGCAAGTTCCGTGAGTCTCCTGACGAGATCGTGCTTGATACCCTGCGGGGGGCGCTCATGGATGTACTGGGCGAGGGTTTCGACCTGCTCGGGTACATCCAGAGCCACGAACGGCCGGTTCGAATCCTCTTCACCGGGGTGAACGGGACGGGCAAGACAACGACCGTCGCCAAGGTTGGCGCCTACCTGAAGGGTCAGGGGTACTCGGTCGTAATCGCCGCTGGCGATACCTTTCGTGCCGGTGCGATCGAGCAGATCGACATCCACGCGGAACGGCTCGGGATCCGTGTCATCCAGCACAAGCAGGGCGGTGACCCGTCCGCCGTCATCTTCGATGCGATCGAATATGCCCGGGCCCATGGGATCGACGTGGTCCTCGCCGACACGGCGGGTCGGTTCCACAACAAGCAGAACCTGATGAACCAGCTCGGCAAGATTCGGCGGGTGATGAAGCCCGACCTGGTCTTCTACGTCGACGAGGCGGTGGCGGGGAACGATGCGGTGATCCGCGCCGAGGAGTTCGACAAGACCGTGGGAGCTGACGGCATCGTCCTGACCAAGGCAGATATGGACCCGAAGGGAGGGGCAGCCATCTCGATCGCTCATACGATCGGAAAGCCGCTCGTCTTCCTCGGGACCGGTCAGGGGTACGACGACCTTACTCCGTTCACCCCGGCAGGGATGGTGGCGGACTTGCTTGACACAGCGGAGGTATGAGATGGTCCTGGACCGACTCGGAAGCTCGTTGAAGGACGCGCTCAAGAAACTGGCTGGAAAGACCGTCGTCGACCGGGTTGCGGTCGAGGAACTGATAAAGGACCTCCAGCGGGCCCTTATCCAGGCCGACGTCAACGTCAAGCTCGTGATGCGTCTCTCACAGGCGATCAAGGCCCGTTCACTTGACGAAGAGCCGGCAAAGGGCATGAGCGTCCGGGAGCACGTGCTCCGCATTGTCTACCAGGAACTCGTCCAGCTGATGGGCCCGCAGACCGAGATCGCCCTCGGAAAGCAGATTATCCTGATGGCGGGGCTGCAGGGGTCGGGCAAGACGACGACCACGGCCAAGCTCGCCCGGTTCTTCCAGAGGAAGGGGCTTCGCGTTGCCGTGATCGGGGCCGACACCTTCCGCCCCGGTGCATTCGAGCAGCTCTCGACCCTTTGCCAGAAGATCAACGTCCCCTGTATCGGTGATCCTCGAGAGAAGGACGCCCGCAGGATCGTGCGCGAAGGCCTCCAGAAGACACAGGGGGCCGAGGTCGTCATCATCGACACGCAGGGGCGCCACGGGCTCGAGGACGACCTGATCCAGGAGATCATCGACCTGAATGAGTACTCGAAGGCGGACCACCGCTGGCTTGTGATCGACGCCGCCCTTGGCCAGCAGGCCCAGGAGCAGGCCCGCCGATTCCACGAAGCGATCGGGATCGACGGCGTCATCATCACGAAGATGGACGGAACCGCGAAGGGCGGTGGTGCTCTCTCGGCTGTCGCCGAGACCGGTGCCGGGATCGTCTTCATCGGCTCGGGTGAGACGAGTGATGACCTGGAGCGGTTCGAACCAGACGGTTTCATCTCGCGTCTCCTCGGGATGGGGGACCTCAAGTCCCTCGTTGAACGAGCCGAAGAGGCGATCGCCGGATCGGAAGAACTGGACGTCAACGCGGTCCTGCGGGGGAAGTTCACCCTCCGCGACATGTACAAGCAGCTCGAAGCGGTGAACCGAATGGGCCCCTTGAAGCAGATCATGTCGATGCTCCCGCTTGGATCGATGGAGATCCCCGATGGGGTGTACGAGGTGACCGGTACCAAGATGGTCCGGTACCGGATCATCATGGACTCCATGACTCGCGAGGAACTCGACGACCCGTCGACCATCAACTCCTCGCGCACGCACCGGATAGCGGTCGGAGCGGGGGCACAGGTTGAAGAGGTCCGGGAACTGCTCCGGTACCACAAGACGATGCAGCGGGCCCTCAAGGGCTTCCGGGGTGCGGGTGGGGGCCGGCTTGATATGCAACGTATCATGAAGCGGTTCTCGGGAAAGCAGTGAAATGCCTGTCTTTGCCGTGATTGGTCACCGGGCTCGCACCGATGGGACCTGGTCCTTCAATGACATGCCCGGCGGAGCGGGGCGCATGGACGTGCTCTGCCGGGTGGTCAACACCTCCTTCTTCCTCTCGCACGATCTCCGGCGCGATGTCGTCTGCTACCTCGTCCTCCGTGGAGAACCAGGGCCTGAAAAGACGATCCGGTTCGTGGGAGATCGTGTTCGCTACCTGAGTCCCGACGAACGCTCTGCAGGCTCATTGATCAAGAAGGCACTCGAGCTTGAAGCGGGCCCAGAGTTCCGGGAGTCGACGAAGGGGGTCTCTGTCCGGGTGGGTGGTCTTGAGCGCCTGTTAAACGAGTACACGTTCGCCCTGCTCGACGAGGGTGGGGAAGACATCCGGGCCGCAGGGCGGCTCCCGGAGGCTTACCTTCTCTCGGACCACCAGAACCTGGATGAGAGTGAGATGGCGCTCGTCGGGGACCTGCCGCGGTACTCGGTGGGTCCACGCTCGCTCCATGCCGATCACACCATCAGCGTTCTCCTCAACGAACTCGATCGGAGGGAATCATGACTGTCTCAGAGGATGTTGATGCAATCCTCGCGTACGGCGACTGCTGCGATGCATGCCTCGGACGATTCTTCGGCAAACGTTCGCACGGTCTCTCGAACGAGGAGCGGGGCCGCTCTCTCCGGATTGCCCGGGCGATTGAACGGCATGAGCCGTACGTGACGCCGTCGGAGGACTGCTGCGTCTGCGGGGGACTTTTCGACTCGCTCGACGAGTGGGCCGATCGGGTCGTTGCAGCCCTTGATGGGCTCGAGTATGCAACGATACTGGTCGGCACGCGGGTGCCGCCCCTCCTGTCCGAGAACGAGGAGATGATCTGGTCCGATCTCTCCCTCTCGCATGCGGAGCCGATGAAGTCGGAGACGAACCGCGAGATCGGGAAGCGTGTGTCGGCGAGGACCGGGCGCATGGTGGACTTCAAGCACCCGGACGTGGTGGTGGTGCTCGACATCGCGAATGGGACGGTCGAGGTCCAGCGTTCGCCACTCTTCATCTACGGACGGTATCGCAAATTCGAACGTGGGATTCCCCAGACCCACTGGGACTGCCGGGCCTGCCGGGGAGCCGGGTGCGAACGGTGCAACTATACCGGGAAGCAGTACCCCGATTCGGTCGAAGAACTGATCGGGCGGCCGATTACAGCAGCGCTTGACGCCGACGGAGCGGTCCTGCACGGGTCGGGCCGTGAGGATATCGATGCCCGTATGATCGGCACCGGGCGGCCGTTTATCCTCGAGGTGGTTGGGCCCCGGAGGCGCACTCTCGATATCCCCGCCCTCGAAAAGACGGTCAACGATTCCGCCGCGGGGCGGGTCGAAGTGGACCTTGTTCGACCGGCGGCACGGTCCGAGGTGGAAACGCTTAAGTCGAGCCGATCGCATAAAAAATACAGGATTCTGGTCGAGGTAGACGGCGCACTCTCCGACGAAGCCATCGAATCCGCCCTTTCGGCCCTCAGGGGTGTCACGATACAGCAGCGCACCCCTGCACGGGTCGCTCATCGTCGGGCGGACAAGGTGCGGGATCGGACCGTCCTGGATATAATCTATCTGGGGCGGGAGGGGGCTGGTGTTCTGGTCGAGGTCCTCGGTGAGGCCGGTCTCTACATCAAGGAACTGATCTCCGGCGACGGGGGACGAACTCGTCCGAGTTTCGCTCAGGAGATCGGAATGCCCGCGCGGGTCACCCGCCTCGACGTCGTCCTGGTACAAGACCCGACGGAGGAAGAGAACCATGGCACATCACAACGGTCCGCGGAAGAAGACGCGGTATAAGTTCAAGAAGGATCTCCGGAAGCGTGGCATTCAGCCCGTCACGGCCCTGATCCAGCGGTTCGAGCCCGGTCAGGCGGTTCACATCGTCTGCGAGCCCTCGGTCCAGAAGGGAATGCCCCACCGCCGCTTCCACGGCAAGACCGGAAAAGTAATTGGTCAGCGTGGGCGCGCCTGGATGCTCACGATCAAGGACGGGAATGCCGAGAAGATCGTCATCGCCCGACCGCAGCACCTCAAGGCCCAGCAGCTCTGAGTGCGGCGTGAAACACAACATCTAACTTCCGCGCGGGAGAATACAAGCCCACGGCAGGTTGTCCATGAAGGTCAAGGCAGTGCAGTTCGAGGAGAAGGTTACCCTCCCTGAAGTGAGGGAGGTCCTCCTCCGTGTCGAGGCCGATCGGCTCGGCCTGGAAAGGGAGATGTCGTACGAGCTACGGCGATCGATCGAGCATGCAAACCTGCTCTCAAAGACGACGCCGGAGAAGTCGCGGGCACTCGTGGAAGCCCTCACAGGGCTCGAGAAGATGCGCCCCGAGATTGCGTATCGCATCGCAAACCTGATGCCGCGTTCACGCGATGAACTGCGGGCGATCTACGCGAAGGAGCGGTTCACGCTGTCGGGCGAGGAACTGGATCAGATCCTCGAGATCGTGCTCACCCACTTCTGAGGGTGTCCGATGAAGTCCGATAAGAAGGAGCTGAACGCGGTCGTCCTGGATGTCCTCTTGAAGGGGAACCATGATGACCTTCGGTCAGGTTTCCGGCGTGAGCCGGTCGTTCAGGCGGTCGGAACCGAGCAGTTTAAACTTCTCGAGCTGGTGCCGAAGAAGATCGAGATCAAGATCCACGAGCGAGTCTACATCGGGGATGGTGAACGCGAGAAGGTCGAACGCGTCAAGCGTCGTATCTTCTATCAGGACCTGACCCAGGTGGCGAAGCTCGAACTTCCGTATGTCATCGACCAGCTGGTTCATGAGAATGAGGCAAACTTTGTCCAGTTCTTCAACCGGGCGATCTCGATCAGTCCAAAACTGCACATGCTGCATCTCCTCCCTGGGATCGGAAAGAAACTGATGTGGGAGGTGCTCGAAGCACGGGGGAAGAGCCCATTCGAGTCCTTCGCCGATATCTCCGGCCGGATTAAGGGCATCCCGCACCCGGAGCGGATGATCATCGACCGGATCCTCGAGGAACTCCAAGACCCCGATGTGAAGTACCATCTCTTCACATCCCGGTGAGGAACTCTCGATATCTTCGTGGGGCTTCGGCCCCTCCCCTTCTCATCATCTATCACACCGGCTTGTGTTCACTCGTGGTTTTATCCCACGTTGTGTTGGTATGGCCTCTGTCCGGTTGATACGCCTGTGTCTTTGCGGTTTCGCTCAGACTACTTTCTTCAACTCGTTATAGAGTGAGACGATCGAGAGGCTGATCAGGTTCAGGGTGGTCGCACCGTTCCAGAGGGTGGTCTCTGCGGGTGCAAGTTCTCCAATCCACCCGGACCAGAGCATGACGCAGATCGCCCCGAATGAGAGCAGGGTGTCCACCGCGAGAAAGACCATCGGACGTTTGAAGCGACGCCCAACCTGGGCGATCGTGCAGTACTCGAACGGGGCGGGCCGACCGGCAAGGTCGTATGCGGATCGGGCGGCATTCATGAAAAGGTCCGCCGTCGCCCATGCGATGACGAGGGTCCCGAACGGGACGAGCAGGGTCGAACCGGTCCTGACCGCGGAGAGTCCGAAGAGGAACTTGTAAGCGCAGAATGGGATGCCGATGGTGAGGGAGAGAAAGGACGGACGGACGAAGAATCGCTGGATCGCGTCAGCCTGCTCCTCCGGTGTCCTTCCTTCCCCGGTCATCGTCTTGCACGGGATCTGTGGTAACTAGTGCCGCATTAACGTACCTGTCGACCTATCCGGCTTCCTGGGGCTTGTCGTTGGCGGTTCAAAGGAAGGTTCGGTGACGATTCCGCCTGGAAGAAGTGGCCGGCCCGCAGATTGATAACCGATCCACGGCAACGTATCCCGCAGGTCTGATGAAGCATGAAGATGAAATGATCAGGAGGGGGTTCGCCTGAGGGCCCGGCACGGTCAGCACTTTCTGAACGACCCCGGTGCAGTGGGCCGAATCATTGATGCGTGGCCGGTCGAGGGTCGCCGCGTCCTTGAGATCGGTCCAGGTCGGGGAGTTCTCACGTCCGCACTTCTGGATGCAGGGGCCCATGTCGATGCGATCGAGTTCGACCCCCGGCTGGTAGAGCATCTGTTCGACCAGTTCTCCCGGGAGATCTCGGAGGGGCGGCTCGTTCTCCACCAGGGTGATGCAGCCCGGCATCCCTGGCCTCCCTTCCAGGTGATGGTCTCGAACTTGCCGTATTCGATCTCCTCCCCGGTCGTCTTCCGTCTTCTCGAGACGCCCTATGAAGCCGCCATCCTGATGTTCCAGCGCGAGTTCGCCGAGCGGATGCGTACATTCGTCGGGACGTCTGACTGTGGCCGGCTCTCGGTGATGATCCAGACCTTCGCCCGTGTCGAAGCCTGTTTCGTCCTCCCCCCCTCTTCGTTCTCACCGCCTCCCGAGGTGGACTCGATGGTGGTCCGCATCACTCCCCGCGACCTCCTCTTTCCCATCGACGACCGGGAGGTCTACAGTCGGGTGGTCCGCGCGCTCTTCATGCAGCGGCGAAAGACAGTCCGCAACGGCTTGAAGGGCGCCTCTGGGCTCCTGGGTCCGCCGATCGTGAAGCACCTCCTGGACGTGCTTCCGGAAGAGGTTCTCTCCAGTCGCCCGGAAGCCCTCTACCTCGAGGACTTCGCGACGATTGCGAACCTTGTTGCCGGCTTCTCCAGGTGACAAGACCACCTCAGGATCCCTGCGCATGGCTCCTCCTTTTGGGCGGAGTCCTTAACCCGCGGTCATTGCGTCCTGGTCATCCAACTGGGCGAGGCCGAGATGCTCGTGGCAGGCGATCGCGAGCCTTATCAGGTGGCGGTGCGGACTCTCTTCCATGCCCCGCTGGGATCCCCGGGACTACGCCCAGAACGCCCGGGCCCAGGCGATCTGGGCCGACGAGCTGGCCACCCTTCTCGACCTCGACGGCGACGAAGCGCTCCTGGACCTCGGGTCGGGCGACGGACGAGTGACCGCCTCGATCGCCGACCATGTCCCGGGCGGTCGTGTTGTGGGCCTGGATGCATCAGCCGAGATGGTGCGGCATGCCCGGGCCGAGTACGGGCAGTCCCACTCGAACCTCGAGTTCGTCCTGGGGGATATGCAGTCAATTCCGTTTCTAAACGCCTTCGACCGGGTCTTCTCGAACGCGGCGCTTCACTGGGCCCCCGATCAGTCGAAGGTCGTCGCAGGAATAGCCCACGCCCTCGTCCCTGGGGGTCGAGCCATCCTCCAGATGGGTGGTGCCGGTAATGCAGCGCCGGTTCTCGACGTGCTCGAGGACATGCTCGCCTCCGGACCCTGGAACACCTTCTTCCCGCAATGGGAGGAGCGGTACCGCTTTCTGGACGATCAGGGATACACCCGTCTGCTGGAGGGGTCGGGTCTCGAGCCCGTCGAGGTCTCCCTGCTGCCACGGACCATGGTCCAGCAGGGTGCTGACGGGTTCGCGGGATGGATCCGGACCACCTGGCTTCTCTACACCGAGTCCGTCCCTCTGCCCCTTCGGGAGACCTTTATCCAGGAGATCGTCGAACGCTACCTCGCCCTCCACCCGCCGGATGCCGGCGGCAGGGTCTCCGTGCCGATGGTCAGACTCCAGGTGGTCGCGGGTAGGCGATGAACTCCCGTCCTCTTCACCCCCAGGTCTATCCGGTCGAGGAGGACACAGTCCTGCTGCTCAAGGTGGCGCTTGAAGAGTCCCAGCACGAGGACCGGGTTATCGAGGTCGGGACCGGCTCAGGCTACATAGCGGCCTCTCTCCTCGACCGGGTCAGGAGCGTCATCGCAGTCGACATCAATCCGTATGCTGCGGCCGCAGCCCGGACGAGGGGTGTCGACGTGGTCCGGACCGATCTCTTCGCCGGCCTCCGGGGCAGGTTCGACCTGGTCCTCTTCAACCCGCCGTACCTCCCGACAAACCCGGAAGAACGGCTTGATGACTGGCTCGAGTACGCCCTCGACGGTGGGCCTGATGGCCGACTGACGATCACCCGCTTTCTTACAGAGCTCGACGAGGTCCTGGCACCGGCAGGCAGGGCACTCCTTCTCGTCTCCGACCTGACTGGGGTCGAGGAGGTCCAAGCCCTCGCCAGGGCGAACGGGTTTTCGACAACTCTTGTTCGGGAGTCCATGACCGAGGGAGAGCGGCTCCTCATTCTTCTGATCCTGCGGAAGGAGTCTGATGGCTGAAAAGATCTTACTCGAGAAAGATGAACCTCTCGACCTCGATGCCACCCTCGGATGCGGGCAGGCGTTCCGCTGG
>CAYLUL010000036.1:9223-15164 GCA_964386835.1 uncultured Methanospirillum sp. | reverse complement strand
GGCCCGGCAACCGATCCGACGTGGCGTTGAGCCGGCTCGCTTCCGCTTCGCTGCTAGCCAAAACGGACAGGTGGCCTGAGTCATGAGCCTGGCGAGCCCGAATAGCATGAAGAGGAACCCTCCACGGCCGCGACGATGACATGCCGACAGCGAGAGAATTCGACGCTACCGGATGCACCGTGCTCCCCCGGCGCTGCCGGACTTCCCGCCCATCACCGCATCCTCGACCGCCGTGTGACACTCGGGGTCAGACCAGATCTGTGCTTTGGCAACCTGCTGCTCCTGTTCGACCTCCGCACTCAATCCCAACCCGCACTTCAGGCAATACCGATCGTTCACGGCGGCAATTTCGAGGCAGCGCGGACATTGTGATGGCAGGAGCATCTTTCCGCCTGGAGCGCTTGCAGTTGCGAGCCCGTAGAGCTGCCGGATTGACACATCAGCATCCGAGTTCGTCACGTGACAATACTTCTTGAACACCTCTGTTCGCCCTCCATGTGTGATCTGCATCACCTGGGCCTCGGGGATCCGGGCATTGAGGAGGTCGGTCGTCCGGGCGTGCCGAAATTGGTATATGTGTGCATACTGCGCGACCCCGGCACCCTTCGCGACCTGTTGAAGCTGTCGTCCAATTAAGTTCGATCGGAGAGGATAGTATACCGGCTCACCCGTTTTCGGGTCAATTATCGTGTGGAATGAGCAGAAAACGAGATTATCCCCGGTGGTCGGATATGGGCTTGGGGTCGCCCACGCGAGAAGGTAGAGGCGGGAGAGAGGACAGAGAGGGGCGCGGGGTCGGTCAGTCTTCCATACCACGTTAAGCCCGATGCCTTCGTCTGTGATCGTCACGTCCCGCCATCGGAGCCCCGCCCCTTCGATGGGGCGAAGCGCGCCTCCGTGTGTGAGCGCTACAATGGCCGCATCTCGCGGCGTCCGGCACGCTCGGAGCATCGCCTTCAGCTCGTCGGCCGTCAGGAGGTCCTCGACCTGGAACGGCATCGGGTTCTGCGGCGGTACTACCATCTCAGTGACAGCATCCGGGTCGATCCCAGCATTGATCTGTCGTCGCCCATCCACCGAAGGAACGCCTTGAGGTAAACACGCTGATTATGCACCGACGACTGTCCAAAGCGCCGCGAGCCATCCGGATTCTTTGCTGTATCGAGTGCCGAAAGCGCGCAGTAGATATCACCAACAGCGGCAGTCCGGAATAGGACAGGCAGAACGCTCGCGACTGTCGTCAGCACCTGGACGACTTGCCGGGTGTATCAAAGGGTTACCGGTCGCCGTGCGCGCTTCTCGGCTACAAACGTCCTGATTAGGGACACATTGTCGGATCGTCTACCGGCTTCGAGATGCCGTTCATAAATTTTTTCGAGATACTCCTCTTTGACCGGAGCGAAGTCACGCCTTTCTCGGGTCGCCGCGATCGCCATGAAGAGGAGTAGTCACAGAAGTACGCATCCCTTTTTAGGGCCGGTATTATCGGTACTGACCCGCGGGACGCATGCCAGGGTGATCATACCCGGTCCCACCGGTCTCTTTTTGGGCGAATCGGACCAGAACCTGCGTGAGATCACCCGTTCTTACTGAGCAGGTCTGTCGCCGCCCGGCAGTGAACGCCGATTTACATCTCGATACGGGTTGTGACACCGTGGATATGGTCCGCGGGCAGACGATAGAACTGGACGAAGGTCGGCGCCAGGCGCTTGATCATCGCGAAGATCCGCCAGGCGATATTGTCAGTGACGATCTCCTCGAGGCCATAGAAGATCGCCTTCTCGTTGATCCCGTGCTCCCTGAAGATCGGCACGATCGTGACCACTTCGAGGTACCCGTGTCGCACTTCGAAGGTCCGGAGTCCATCGGCCAGATTCTTCTTGAAGTCGTGGGTGATGCCGTACGGTTTATCCTCCACGACGATCGAGACCAGGATGTTGTCCTGGTAGAGGATGTTGTTGACGAACATCGTCCGCGCGATGTACGGCGGGATCCTCTCGATGTCGCGGGCGAAGAAGAGGGCGGTTCCACTGATCCGGTTCATCGTGTCGTGCACCTCGCGATACTGCTTGAGGAAGTCGCGAAGCGGGACTGGCTGGAATGCGCGGTAGAGCCGCTTCTGCCCGGTGAGATAGATCAGGATGATGCTGAGCGGGATCGCTGCGAGCACGAGCGACCAGTACCCGCCAGCCGGCAGCTTGCTGAGACTCGCCCCGAAGAAGACCATCGCGAGGAGGGTGATGCTCCAGGCGAGGGCCGCATGGCCGAACCGGCCCCGAAGTATGAAGATCGAGGTTATCAGGATGCCGGTGATCATCATGTCTCCCGTTACAGCGAAGCCGTACGCAGCGGCGAGGTTCGCCGACTCACGGAACAGGAGCATCACAAAGAGGACGGCGCCGAGCATCATCCAGTTGACGGAGTCGATGTAGATCTGGGATCGGAGCGTGGCAGAGGTATAGTCCACCTTGAGTGCCGGCAGGATACGGGTGGTGATCCCCTCGTAGACGATCGAAAAGATACCGCTGATCATCGCCTGTGACGCGATCACGGTGGCGGCGATCGAGAGGAGGACGAAGGGGACATAGACAAGATTCGAGAGCGAGAGGATCATCTCGAAGAGGAAGCTCGACGCTTCGGGGTGCGTCAGGGCAAACGCTCCCTGCCCGAGATAATTGATCACGAGGGCAAAGAAGATGTACTTCCATGCGCGGCGGATCGGCTCCCGACCCAGGTGGCCCATATCGGCGTACAGTGCCTCTCCGCCGGTTGCACAGAGGACCACGGAGGCGAGGACGAGGAAGGAGGCGAGACCGTTGGAGAAGAGGAACGAGAGACCGAGCAGGGGATTGAACGCGAAGAGGACGTTTGGCGCCTGGACGATCATGAGGAGGCCAGAAACAGCGAGGGCGACAAACCAGACGGTCATGACGGGGCCAAAGGCGAAGGCGACGCGCTCGGTTCCCCGACGCTGGAACAGGAAGAGGCCGATGGCGATGGCAGCGGCCAGCACAACGAGCAGGTCCGGTCCTACCGTCTCCAGGCCCGGAATGAGGGGGATACCTTCAACCGCGGAGAGGATACTGATCGCCGGTGTGATCACCCCGTCGCCGATCAGGAGCGAGATCCCGATCACGGTCAGTATCAGGAGGGCGTTCTTCGACTGTGTCCGCTTCAGGAGCGGATTCAGGAGTTCTCGCAGTACGATGGTCCCGCCCTCGCCCTTCTTTGCAAGGCTCATCGCCAACCAGGCATACTGGACCGAGACGATCAGGATCAGGGTCCAGATGATCAGGGAAAGGACGCCCAGGACCGCCGACTCGGTTCGGGGCACGAGGGCGAGGATGACGGTCAGGGTGTAAATCGGACTGGTGCCGATGTCGCCAAAGACGAGGCCGGTCGCTTTGATGGCGCTCAGGGCGGAGGTTCGCCCCGTTTCACCTGTTCCGCTGCTTCCAACCATGCTCCATGATCCTTCCATTCGTCGGGAGAAAAGAGCATTGAATCTCCACGCCGTAACAGGTATCCTAAAATATCATTTTATATCTCTTTAAACCTCCTTCAAATCAAACCTACCGCCCCGCAGTCGGGTGCCTCTCTCACCTGTCGCGCGCCGGGCTGAGGCGTGCGCCGTCTCGGTGGGATGTCGCTCCTCTCGTTCGAAGACGCCTCCCGGGTGTCGCTGATCGGAATGGTTATCCGGTCGGCGACGCCCACCCCTACTATGACGATCACGGTGCATCCGGTCCCTGGACTTCCCCTGATCCAGACCGGGGACGACCTGGCGGCCCTTATCGCGGAGCGGATCGACCTCATCGATGGCGACGTCCTCTGCATCGCCTCCTCGGTCTGGTCGAAAGCGAAGGGCTACCTCCGCGTGCTCAACGATATCACGCCGTCAGAGCGGGCGAGGGCGATCGCCGGACGGACTGGCGAGGACCCGCGGTTTATCCAGGCGGTCCTCGACGAGTCCGAGGAACTCCTGCTCGAGTACCCATTCGTCCTGTCGGTCCTGTCTCACGGTCATATCGGCGTTCGGGCAGGGGTCGATCAGTCCAATGTCGACGGCGGGCGGGTCATCCTGCTGCCGCCGGACCCGATGGCGGCGGCAGCGGAGCTCCGATCAGCACTCGAGGGCCGCTTTGCTGCGCGGATCGGGGTGATCGTGACCGACACCTGCGGAAGGGCCTTTCGGCGCGGACAGACTGGACACGCAATCGGCTGGTCGGGGATCACGGCGATACGCGACTTTCGGGGGGACACCGACCTCTTCGGCCACACCCTTCACATCACCGAGGAGGCAGTTGTCGACGAGTGCGCCGGGTTTGCCAACCTCGTGATGGGCGAGAGCAACAACGGGGTGCCTGCCGTCGTGATCCGCGGTCTCCCGCCATGGACAGGTCACGATGATCTCTACTGGCACGAGGGCGAGGACCTGATCCGGGCCGCTCTCTGCAGCCATTCGCCGGTCGAGCCTCTCCGGTGAGCTCCTGGTTACCCTTTCTTTATCCGATTCATCGCGCTCTCCCCGAACGGGGACCCGAAGCCGGAGAGGGCTGCCCACCGATCACGGTCACCGGGGTTCCGGCTGACGTATGCGGGCGGCTGGCGCTCGGAGGGGCACCGGGGAGGTCCCGCGCCGTTGCTGGTGTGCCTTGCGCCTCACGGTCGGTGCGCGTCACTTCGACCTCGCCGAGTTGATGGAAGACCGCCTCCGGGCTCAGCGAAGACGCCCAGGATCGGCCCAGAAAGGCCCAGCACCGCAGGTGCTGGGACGCCGGCTTGACGTATCAATGAACCGGACCGTGAGCGGCCCGCCCGTCATGTCTCCCGGTGTATCAGCCCTGCCTGAAGAAAAAAAAGTCAATTCATCGCCTGTCTGCGAAAGAGAAGCGAATGCTCCACGCCTCGGTCGACCCTCCTTTCTCAGGAGGGGTTTTCGAACCTCACGAAGACACCGCTCTCCCAGATGATCGTCTCCCCTGGTCGAGCGTCCCGCAGCCCTGGCTCGGCATGAGCGTCGCACACGGTGGTGGCGCAGCATCCAAGGGACTGGATCCCGATCGCCTCCGCTCCACAGATCTCGCAGACCGGCCGATCCCGACCGGGTTCCGTCCCCCTCTCCTCCGCTCGTTGCCCGCCGTCCATGATAGGGCATCGCACCTGGAGAGGAAATGGCTTCCGGCCTCATGCCGTCCCGTACCCGATCGCCGGTCGTGCCTCTCTTCCCTTTCGAGCACCCTGTTCTTTCCTCCCTCTCGAGATCCGATCCAACCGGAGTGCGGTCTGTCGAAGCGAACAGGAACCCTTTTTTCCGGTCCCCACCGATTGCTTGCACATGAGACGAATCATACTCGTTGGCGTCCTGCTCGTCGTCGCCGCGCTCACCTGCGGCTGCGTGTCCACACCCACCACGACCACACCGGACACGACCTCCGTTGCGCGAGACTCCGCCGCGACTGCCGGTGCAATCCCCGATCTGGTCGGGAACTGGACCGGCACCTCGACGGGATACGTGCAGGGGACGGGGTTCACCGATTATCCAGCGAGCACGTTCTCGATGAAGGTGACGGAGCAGAAGGACCGTATCTTCACGGGCGAGTTTATCTACGCGGATGCGAATGTGACGGTGCGAAGCCGGTTCGGCGGAGTGATCGACCGGGATGGGACGAAGCTCTCCTTCGCCGAGGAGAATGGTGGGTACAGCCAGGGGACGTTCGTGGCGCCGAATGAGATCGAGCTCATCTACGTGGCAGACGGCCCATCATTCGAAGTGGCGATCGACACTCTCAAGCGGCTCTGAGGACGGCATTCGGTCGTACGAGCCGGGGAGAGCGTGCCCGTGAGGCCGGGCGTTTCGTCTCTCCCCTCCCCTCCAGGTTGAACTGGTCTTCTCGTTTTTTAAAACCTGGATGACTCCGGCGCGAGGTTCTTGGGCGCA
>CAYLUL010000036.1:0-9213 GCA_964386835.1 uncultured Methanospirillum sp. | reverse complement strand
TTTCTGCACCAGAGCGTAGGCCTCATCGAGCTTTTGGATGATGGAAGCGGAAAGCTGATTACGTCCAGCCTTTTTCACAAAACCGGTTGAGTCGGTGTCAGCCTTCAGAAGAACGTTTGCGCCCTTGAACGATCCATCCTGGATCCTGAAGGGTCTCTTGCCCCGGCGAGTCTGCATGAAAAAAGGCAATCCCCGGCGTCGCACCGTGCGGGGCGTCACCGTTCGTGACCTGGACCTGGTCCTGACCCCGCGACGCCGGTGCGCTGACCACCGAGGGAAGGCTCAGTACGATGTCCAGCCGGCGTCCGCCACCAGGGTTGCCCCGTTCACGAAGCTCGCCTCGTCGGAGGCGAGGAAGAGGGCGACCCGGGCGATCTCCTCGGGCTCGCCGGTCCGGGGATTGAGCGAGAGGCCACTCATGGCGATCGCCGCTCCAGCGGGGCTCATCTCCTTCCCCCTCCCGATCTCGGTGTTGACCGCGCCCGGTGCGATCACGTTGGAGCGAATCCCCTTCCGGGCGTACATGTAGGCGACGTTTTTTGCCAGCCCGATGACACCGTGTTTCGAGGCCGTGTACGCGGTCCCGGCGCGCGCCCCGAAGAGGCCGCCGACCGAGGCGATGGTGACGAAGACCCCATATTCGTTCCGCAGCATCTCCGGGATCGCCGCCCGGAAAAGACGCATCGGTCCGGTGAGGTTGACATCGAGCACCGCCTCCCAGGTTGCATCGTCCATCTCGTGGACCGGGGCCATCGTGTCCAGCAGCCCCGCGTTGTTGACGACGATATCCAGCTTCCCGAAATGTTCTACCGCGGTCCTGACGACGTTCTGGACATCGCCTTCGATAGAGACGTCTCCGGCGACGGCGATCGCGGCCCCTCCCCCGGCGGTGATCTCGTCGACGAGGGCCTGCAGCCTCTCCTTTCGGCGAGCAACGGCGACGACCGACGCCCCCTCCTGTGCAAACAGCGTGCTGATCGCGGCGCCCATCCCGGAGCTCGCTCCGGTCACGATTGCCACCCGGTTCTCAAGTCGTGCCATGATGATGTCTCCTGGTCGAGAGCGGGCGACAATCCAGCCGGTCGATCGTTCTCGACCTGCCCAGCTGGATGGGGCTCGTTCGGCCACCGGGTCCAGACTCCGGTCCCCACTGCTCCCTTTTCCCGCCCATGATTTCCTGCTCGCAGGATCGTTAAGACGGTTTCGGAATGAGTATCGCGTCGAGCACGCTCTGGAGGCCGACCCGGTCTATCGCATGGCCGAACCGCTCCTTCGGCCTGCCGTTGTGGCAGTACCACACAAAGACCTTATCGACCAGGTCCAGCAGTGCCTCCCTGGACTCGATCAGACCCTCAAGGCGTGTCCCGAGGCGAGGGTTCTTGCCCATCGTACCCCCGATCCAGAGGACGACGCCCTGCCGTACAACAGTCCACGCCCCCTGGGGACAGGAGGCCGTGCATCGGCCGCACTGGCTGCAGCGCTCGGTATCGATTGCGTAGGTGCCGTCCGCCCGCACGATCGCCCGGTGCGGGCAGAACTCCAGGCAGGCACCGCAGTCGTTGCAGACCGCCCCGTCCCATCCCGGGACGACCGCCCCCATGACGCCGATGTCGTTTCCGGTCGCCCCGGCGCAGTTGTTCGGGCAGCCGGTCACCCCGATCTTGAACTTGTAGGGCGCATCCCTGGCGAAAAATCCGCGGTCCAACTCTTCGGCGATCGCCCGCGTGTCGATGATCCCCCATTGGCAGGTCTCTCTTCCCGGGCAGGCGGTGACAATCCGGACGCGGGGACCGTCTGCCCCCATCGTCACGCCCGCCACCTCCAGCTCCTCTACCGCGGCGCGGCTCTTCTCCCGGGGCACGGAGTGGATCTCGATCCCCTGCCGCATCGTGAGATGGAGCCTGCCCGTGCCGTAGCGCTCGGCAACGGACGCGATCGCCCGGACCTGGTCAGCGGTGAACTCCCCGCCGACGGCCCGGAGCCGGAGGGCGACGTACGCCTTCTGCCGCTGCCGGATCAGGCCGTTGATTCGTACCGGCTCCTTTCGCTCGTTTGAGTCCATACGGTCACTTCCTTGTGCCACTCAGTTCGGTGG
Source organism: uncultured Methanospirillum sp. (assembly GCA_964386835.1). Classification (GTDB taxonomy): domain Archaea; phylum Halobacteriota; class Methanomicrobia; order Methanomicrobiales; family Methanospirillaceae; genus UBA288. The sequence continues at coordinate 7,118 of CAYLUL010000036.1, read as the reverse complement.
CCTTCTCGATAAATGGCCCCTCCCCGCCCGGGTGACTCTTGCGTGACCACTCCCGATGAACTCACACATCGCCCGGTCACGATAGGCCAGTGCTATTTATCTGACTGCACCAGTACCATCACAAAGGTACTTCCATGCCCTCCCTTCCCCGACTCTTCCTGGCTGTCCTCCTCATCGGCCTCCTCCTCTGCGCCGGCTGCACGCAACCCGTCGCTGACTCGAACGCGACCGCCGGGAAGGCAACTTCCGTCCCCACGGTCACTGTCGCGAACTTCTCCGTGCCGTATCCGCCCGTCCCGGTTGCGAGCCGGGACGGGGTGAACATTGCCTACGAGCTCGAGATCGCCCCCATCGGAAATGCCACGCCTGTTCTCGAAGCGGTCCATGTGCTCGACCCAGCAACAAGTGCGGTGCTCTATTCCATCAACAGCACCCTCCTCCCGGCGCTCTATCACGCCGCCGCCGTCCCCCCGCCCACCACCCAGGAACTCCAGGACGGGACCGGCAAACTCGTGTACCCGCGGGTCTCCATCTGGTTCACGGTGAAGCCCGGCGCGGTGCCCGATCGGCTCGTCCACCGGGTCACCTTGAACCGGACGGCGGACGGGCTCACCCCTCTCGATCTCACCGTGGGAGAGGTGGCGGTCAGGAAGGATCAGCAGCCTGTCGTGATCGGTGCGCCGATGCGCGGTCCGGGGTGGGTCTCCCTGGAGACCACTTCACCGTTTACCCACCACTTCCTGGGCCAGATCACGCTGGGCGGCGTGACACGGGTCCCCCAGAGGTACGCCCAGGACTGGGTCCGGGTCGACCCGAAGACCGGGCAGATGGTGAACGGCAACGCCAGCCTTGCGAAGGACTACGTCGGGTACGGGGCCGAACTGTACGCGGTCGCCGATGGCACGGTGATCGCCGCTCTGGACGGGCTCCCCGACATCGAGACCATCTACGCCGAACGGCACCTGGAGGTCGCGGAGATGGCCGGCAACTCGGTTATACTGGAGATCGAGAACGGCACCTACGCGTGCTACGGGCACATGGTCCCTGGCAGCGTCCAGGTGAAGACCGGCGATCTCGTCCGGGAGGGGCAGGTGCTCGGAAAGATGGGCAACTCCGGCAACTCGGACATGCCGCACCTTCACTTCCAGGTGGTCAGAGGCGCCGCCTCGTTCCTGGGAGCCGAAGGGTACCCCCACGTCTACCGTTCGTATGACCGAATCGGCGGCCTGAACGAGACGGCGGCGATCGCGACGAGCGAGCAGCCGAACATGACCATGGCTGACATCTGGGGACGGAGCAGCGAGTTCATGACGTTGGATACGGCGCCGACGGCCCAGGAGCGCCTCCTCCCCCAGAACTGGGACATCGTGGCGTTCCCCTGAAGGACCTCTTCCTCCTCTTTTTGACGCCTGCGTCAAGGCTCCGTCCCCTGGTCCGCGTTCTCATCGTGGCCCATCCTCTTATCATCCCGTCGGATCAACCGTTTTGACAGGAACGGGTCTCCAAGAACCGCCAGTGACGTGATCGAGATGCAGTACAGGACCGTGCCGAAGAACGGCGACCGTCTCTCCGCCCTGGGGTTCGGCGCCATGCGCCTTGCCACACGGCGGGGAAAGATCGACGAGGAGCGCGCGACGCGGCAGCTCCGGAGCGCGATTGACCACGGCGTCAACTACGTCGACACCGCCGTGCCCTATCATGGCGGCGAGAGCGAACGGTTCCTCGGGCGGGCCCTCGGGGACGGGTATCGCGAGCGGGTGAAACTGGCGACGAAGCTGCCGCCCTTCGCGGTGAAGACGCGCGAGGACATGGACCATATCCTCGACGTCCAGCTCAGAAAACTCCAGACCGACCATATCGACTACTACCTCCTCCACTCTCTCGACGCGAAGAACTGGGCGCAGCTCGAGGGTCTAGGTGTCCTGGAGTTCCTCGACTTGGCACGGGCATCGGGCCGGATCGTGAACCCCGGTTTCTCGTTCCACGGAGACCTGCGGACCTTTAAGGCGATCATCGACGCCTACGACTGGACGTTCTGTCAGATCCAGTACAACTTCCTGGACGAGCAGACCCAGGCAGGGACCGAGGGGCTCCGCTACGCCGCCGAACGGCAGATCGCGGTGATGGTGATGGAGCCACTCCGGGGCGGGGTGCTCGCCGGAAACCTCCCGAGGGAAGTCGAGGCGATCTACCGGGCGAGCGGGTTCGACCGCTCGGCGGCGGCATGGAGCCTCCGGTGGGTCTGGAACCATCCCGAGGTGACCGTCGTCCTTTCCGGGATGAACGATGAGCGCCACATCGATGAGAACCTGGCGACCTCGGAGGACGCGCTTCCGAGTGCGATGACCCCTGCCGAGCTCGAGACGGTGGCACAGGTCGCCGCCGTCTACCGGCAGCGGATCAGGGTCGGGTGCACGGGGTGCGGCTACTGCCTCCCCTGCCCCGCGGGGGTGAACATCCCCCAGTGCTTCCACCTGTACAACCTCTACAGCACGGGGGGCAACCGTCTCTTCACGCGCGGCATGTACGGCATGAACCTGATGGGGGTGATGGGCGAACGCGCGGACGCGTCGCTCTGCCGGAATTGCGGGAAGTGCGCGAAGGCCTGCCCTCAGCAGATCGCGATCCCCGAGGAGCTCGTGAAGGTTCAGCGCACCCTCGGCGGACTGCGAACGCGGGCGATCCTGCCACTCGCCCGGATGCTCTTCCGGACCGAGGTCACCGAGTAGGACGAAGCGATCTCGGGGATACCGGCCCCTCCGGCACGGGGTCGATCCCGATCTGTTCGAAGAGGCCATCGACCCCCGGCGCCCTCCCCAGGAACTCCTGGAGGAGCACACCGCCGTCCGCCATGTTCCCGCGTTCGAGGACCGCGTGCCGGAGGCGCATGCCCGTTGCCCGGTCCGTCATCCCGGTGCGTTTGAACTCGTCGACGATCTCGAGCGCGTAGACCTTCGACCAGAGGTACCCGTAGTAGCCGGCGTCGTAATCCCCCATCATGTGCTCGAATGTCGCGGGGTGATGGGTCTCAGGGTGCGGCGCGATCCCTGTGACCTCCTCGTAGGTTCGATGTGCGACTTCGGTGACATCGACGGGCCCTGTCGCCGTGTGATACTGCATGTCCTCGAGCGAGTTCGCCAGGAGACGGGCATAGGTCGGCGTCAGGTCGATTGACCGGGACGCGATGACCCGCTCGACGAGGTCCGCCGGGATCGGTTCCGAGAGGTTCTCGTAGTGCCCCGAGATCAAGACGAGGATGTCGGGAGCCCAGGCCCATTCCTCGAGGGCCTGCGACGGTGTCTCGACGAAGTCCCACTCACACTCGGCCCCGGAGAGAGTGGCATACGGTGCGCGAGAGAGAAGCATGTGAAGGGCGTGGCCAGTTTCGTGGAACAGGGTCTCGATCTCGTCAGGAGCCAGGAGCGACGGACGCTCGTGCTCAGGCGCCCTGAAGTTCGCTATGATCACCGCAACGGGCATCACATACTGCCCGTCTCGCTCATGACCGATCACCACGTTCTCGGCTGCAAAGTGCCCGTACTTCCCCTCGCGTGGGTAGGGATCGATGTACAGGTGGCCGATCGGCGCCCCATCGCTCTCGTTTGTGACCAGGAAGAGGCGGACATCCGGAGACCAAGCCGACGCCCCCTTCACCTCCTCGAACCGGACCCCGAAGACCGAGCCTGTCACCCGGAAGAGCCCTTCCAGAACACGGTCCATCGGGAAGTAGGTTCGCACCTGCTCTTCGTCGAACGAGTACTGTTTTCGCTTCGTCTGCTCGACGAGGAAGAGGACGTCCCAGGGGTCCACCTGGACGGCGTCGGGCTCGAGAGAGCGCTTTACCTCGAGCAGCTCACGGGTATGCGCGAGGCTCTTCTTGAGGAGCGGGGCCTTGAGGGAGGAGAGAAACCTCATCACCGACGAGGTGTTGCCGGCCATTCGCCCCTCGATCCGGTGATCGGCCCAGGTCGAGTATCCCAGTTCACGGGCGATCTCCTGGCGGAGCCCGATCGCCCCTTCGAGAAGGCGGGTGTTCTCCTCTGCCTGGCGGTTGTTGTAGGCGAGGTACATCGACTTTCGGGTCTCGGCCCGGGTGGCGCCGGTCATCACCACGATGTAGTCCGGGTAGCGGGTGGAGACGAGGCGGGTGCCGTTCGTTGTCTCGGGAAACGACGCGATCTTCGAGGCGTCGAGGCCTTCAAGCTCTCCCGGTGCGAACTCGAGCGTGGTACTGTCGTTGTTGAGGTTCGCCTGGAACCGGACTTCCAGCCGGTTGAGGTCGTCCTTCAACGCCTTTACTCGAGCGAGGTTTTCATCGGGCAGCGAGAGTCCGTTCTTCTCGAAGGCACGAACGGTGACGGCGAGGAGGCGCTCCTCCTCCGGCGTCCGCGGTGCGGCGTCTCGCACCGCATCGTAGAGGTCCCGCCGCGAGTAGGTCGCGGTCAGGAACGCTCCCTCTGCCTCCTGGCAGGCGATACCATCGGCGGCAATCGCTGGATCGGGGTGGACGTTGCCCATAAGGGCGAGGGGCTGGACTGTATTGCGGTAGTCCCCGACCGTCGTCTCGAACGCGAGGAGCGTGTTTTCGACGGTGCGGGAGCCGGGTGGCTGGGCGGCGATCCGGGCGAAGGAGGCGTTCGCCGCCGCCGCTGCGGTCTCAGAGAACTGGGTGAGTTCCCCCGGCAAGAAGGTCGCGCGGATCGGCCCGGTCTCGCCGGGACCCGTCTCGTTCGGGAGGCCCGCCGGGGGAGTGGTTTTCGTCGTCTGGTGCAGGCACCCGCAGGTGGCGACGGCAAAAACAGCGAGGACGAGGGCGCCCATGCCGAGCGCGGCGGATCTTCGGAGGGAGGAGACGAGCATCGGTGATCAGCCTGGTACCATTGCCGTGACCCTGGTTAAACGCCACCCGTCTTCCGTTCGCCCGTCGCCTGAAACGGGCCTGAAGTGGAACCCGAACGGTCGGGATGGGCTCCCGGGTGATCGATACGAAGAGGACGGGATGCCGGCAGTACACGGGACAACCAGGTGGTGGTAGGGGTTCCCTGTCCCTTCCCCGCGAGACAGCGCCGGCTCAGAGGGAGTCGAAGAGCAGGACCACGTCCGCGAAGTCGATTCGACCGTTCCGGTTGAAGTCGAAGGCTGTCACCGGCTCGTTCACGGCGATCCAGGTCATCTGGTTGAAGAAAAGGACGACGTCGGCGAAGTCCTTTCGGGTGTTCCCATTCACGTCCTCGTAGCGCCCATCATCGTCGAGGTCTCGCGGTTCCTCCGTACCCCCTGGAACGGTGATCACCGGCAGGCCCCCCTCCCGCCGGAAGGCCTGGACCCGTTCGTTGCCCGTGTCGACGACGTAGACCGTGCCGTTGGCGGCGACCGCTATCCCGGACGGTTGGTTGAAGACCCCAGGCCGGTTCCACCCGTAGTATCCCCACCGGGCGAGGAACGTCCCGTCCGCGGTGAACTTCTGGACGTTGTGCAGTCCCGAATCGTCGACGAAGACGGAGTCCTGGCGGTCGACAGCGATCCTCATCGGCCGTTGGAACTCCCCCTCTCCCGCACCCTCGGTTCCCCAGGCCCGGAGAAAGGTACCGTCCGCGTCAAACATCTGGACCCGGTGGTTGTTCCAATCGGCAACGTAGACCTCTCCCCTGCTGTTGACCGCCACGCCGTGAGGCAGGATGAACGAACCGTTCCCCGTTCCGAACCCCCCCCAGCGGGTGAGAAAGGTCCCGTCGGCGGTGAACCGCTGGACCCGGTGGTTGTAAGCATCGGCGACGTAGACGGTGCCGTCCTGGCCGACGGCGACGTCAACGGGTGTGACGAACGCTCCGTCCTGGACCCCGGTGCCGCCGAACCAGAAGAACCGGTAGCCGGTCCGGTTGAAGACCTGCACCGTGTTTGCCTGGCTGTCGACCACGTACACCATCCCGGTTGCGTTGATCGCGATACTGACGGGCCACGCACTCCCGGCGGTTTCAGAATAGGGGACCGGCCACTGGCGAAGATACGTCCCGTCCCTGGAGAAGACCTGTATTCGCCCGTTGTTGGTATCGGCGACGTACACGCTGCTGTCTGTATCCAGGGCGATGCCCAACGGGGTGGAGAACTGGCCTTCGCCCGTCCCCAGACTCCCCCACATCCCGCTGAACGTGTAGGTATCAGCACCCGCAACCCCCGTCACGGTCGCGCAGAGGAGCACGACCGCCGCCAGAACGATGACCTGTCGCATCCGGGACACCTCTCGCAACTGATACATGCGCTTTCCAGGTGTTGAACCTGGCGGCCCCGCCAGGCATCGGCCGATCCGGGGACGGCACGATCCGCTGTCGTTGCTGTTCATCTCCCTGGGTCGGGCCGGATCGTTGAGCGAAGGCGAGGAGAGGGTGGAGGAACGGGCGCCTAGCCCGCTTCCTTCACGGCATCCAGGGGGATGCCGAGTGCGTCGGCGACCCCCTTCCCGTAGGCCGGATCGGCCAACAGGCAGTGCCTGATGTGCCGGTGCTTGATGAACGCGGGCGCATCGCCCATCGCCCGCGCGGTGTTCTCGAAGAGGACCTGCTGCTGCGCCGGTGACATCAGCCGAAAGAGCTTGCCGGGCTGGGTGAAGTAGTCGTCGTCGTCCTCCCGGAAGTTCCAGTTGTCCGCCGCGCCAGAGAGCTCCAGCGGAGGATCACGGTACTCGGGCTGTTCCTGCCACTCCCCGAAACTGTTCGGCTCGTACCCGATGGCGCTTCCGTGGTTACCGTCCACCCGCATCTGCCCATCACGGTGGGAGGCGTGGGGCACGGCGCACCGTGCCTGGTTGACCGGGATCTGGTGGTGGTTGACGCCGAGGCGGTAGCGCTGGGCGTCTCCGTAGGCGAAGAGCCGACCCTGGAGCATCCTGTCGGGAGAGTATCCGATCCCCGGGACCACCGCCGCCGGGTTGAAGGCTGCCTGCTCGACGTCCTGGAAGTAGTTGTCGGGGTTCCGGTTCAGCTCCAGGACGCCCACCTCGTGGAGGGGGAACTCCCCCTTGTACCAGACCTTGGTGAGGTCGAAGGGGTTGTAGGGCATCGTCTTCGCCTGCTCCTCGGTCATCACCTGGATGAAGAGCTTCCAGCGGGGGAACTCGCCCC
>CAYLUL010000035.1:10529-15716 GCA_964386835.1 uncultured Methanospirillum sp. | reverse complement strand
GCGAAGGAGGAGCGCAACGCCCTGAACGACCAGGCGAACGTGCTCTTCGAGGAGCTCGAGGTCTTCAAGAAGGAGCACGGCTCCATCAAGAACCGCGGGATCAAGGAACTCCAGAAACAGATCGAGAACATGGAGTTCCGGCAGCAGACCGAGGTCTTCTCCGTCGACAAGGAGCGGGAACTGATCGAGAAGATCAAGGCGCTGCGCACCGAGATCCGGGACCAGGAGACCGAGCTCGAGCAGAACAAGGAGATGCGGACCAAGCTCACCGACGCCCGTGAGTTTCGCCACGAGGCCTCCGAGGTCCACGCCCGGGTCACCGAGCTCGCCGAGCTCGCCCAGAAGCACCACGACCTGATGGTCGAGAACTACCGGAACGCCGACAAGTCCCGCGAGGCTGCCGACGCGGCGCACCGGCAGTTCGTCGAGGCCCAGGAGGCCGCCGACGCCGAGCACAAGGCCTTCCTCGGTTGCCAGAAGGAACTCCGTGACTACGATAAGGTGATCGGGGGTCTCAGGAAGAAGACCCGTTCGACCAAGGTCACGAAGGAGCAGAAGGCGGTCCGGCAGGAAGCAGAGCGGATCTTCACGTCATTCCGGGGTGGCGAGAAGCTCACGACCGAAGACCTGCTCCTGCTCCAGCGCTCGAAAATGGTCTGATTCTTCCTTTTTTTTGAAATCCGCCCCAGTCAACAACAATTTAATAGTTCCGGTGTAACACTCCTTGTGATGGCGGAGCGGCGCACCCTCGTCCTCTCGGTGGACCGGGATGACGATATCGGGTTCAAGGCAGGGATCGACGCACCCGTGGTCGGGCGCGACGCCTGCCTCGCCGCTGCCAATTCGCTCGCGCTCGTCGACCCCGAGGACTCGGATGTGAACGCGATCTTCCAGGCGGTCAAGGTCGCCGACGGGCTCTTGGCGAGCGGCGAGCTGGTCGAGGTCGCGATCGTCGCCGGCGACCACCTGCATATGATCGAGGGGGACCGGAAGATCGCCCGCGACCTCGAACGGGTGATCGCCCGCACCGGGGCGACCGAGTGCATCCTGGTCACGGACGGGGCCGAAGACGACTTTGTCCTGCCGATCATCCAGTCGCGGATCGCCGTCTCGTCGGTCCGCCGGGTGGTGGTCTCCCAGATGGTGAACCTGGAGGGGACCTACTACATCCTCAAGAAACTCCTCGACGACCCCAAGATCTCCCGGCCGCTCCTGGTCCCCGTCGGGCTCGCGATGCTCCTCTTCGCGATCGCGTACCTGCTCGGGTATCCCGAAGGGGCGATGATCGTCGTGGTCGGGGTGATCGGGACCTACCTCCTCTTCCGGGGCCTCGGGTACGAGGACATCTTCGGCTCGTCTTACCGGGCGATCGCGAACTCGCTATCGCACGGCCGGTTCACCCTGGTGACAAACCTGGCGGCCCTGATGTTTGTGATCGTGGGGGCGATCAACGGGATGACCACGATGATCATCCACTACATGGGGGGCGACCAGGCGAACGGCCTCTTCATGTTTCTTGCGTTCGTGTACGGCGCCGTCCCCTGGTTCGTCGCTGCCGGCCTCATCTCGTCCGCGGGACGGCTGATCGACGTCTACCTGGGGGAGCGGGAGGAGGTCTGGCGGGTGCTGATCCTGCCGTTCCTGACCCTTGCCGCCGGGCTCTTCTTTTTCGGGGCGGCGATCTACGTGCTGGCGGTGAATCGGGCTCCCGAGTTCCCGATCCTGGCCGAGGCCGGCCTGCAGTACTTCGCAATCCTGGCGGCGGCAGCCCTGCTCTGTATCGGCATCGGCCTCTGGATCCAGCACACGGCCCGCCGTGCGGCGGGAAAGGGGCAGGGCCGATCTGGCCTGCCGTCCGAGTGAGCCGGTCTGCGCGTGCCGACCGCCCTTACAGGGAGTCCAGGCTGATGCTGTTGAACTCCTGGGCGACCGATGCCGGCTCACGCACGCCGAACGCGGTCTGGACCGCGTGGGCGTCGAGGGCGTACGCGACGTCGCACATGTAGTCCAGGATATCGATCGAGAGCTCGCGGTTCTGCCGGGACTTCCGGACCTGGTCGAGGAGGAACGTCAGCCGATCAGGGGCTTCGTTCCGGAGTTTCGCGACGGCGATCACGCACATCGAGATCCGGGTGATGTTCCGGTCCGTGCCCGTGACGATCTCAAAAAAGTTACGCACGATCTGCGCCTGGTAGATCTCGCCGCCCATGCCTGCTGATTATTATCGCGTTCTCCTATACCAATCTTCCGCATTGCTTATTTTGCTGCCGAGACGATGCGGATGATGTCGCCGTTCTTGAGCGGCTGCGTGTCGCGGATCCGCATCCGGGTGCGGGGGGGTGGACCCGGTCGGCATCAGGAATGCGTCCGGAAGGATTCGTCCCCGGCCGTCCATGTAGTGCACCTCGTCCTCGACCGGGTAGACCACGATCCGGCCGAGGAGCTCGAAGACCGCCCGGTTGAGCGCCGCCTGAACCCCGGTCCCGCCGAGCCGGGTCATCGCCGTCTGGAGGGCCTCGAGTCCGGCCGCCTGGGCCTTCGAGAGCGCCGCCTGGTCGACCACCGCGAACGAGGGGTCACCGGGGAGGTAGGTGATCAGCCCTGCCTTCGCGGCGTTGCGGAGAGCGAGCTCGCCCGCCGCCGTTGCCGGCGGCACGCCCCGTGCCGTGAGCCGTTCGAGGAATGCAGCGGGGGCGAGATCGGCCTTGTTCGCGATCGCCAGCATCGGCTTCGCCCGTTCGAGGAGTTCGCCGCAGAACGCGATCAGCGCCGCAGTGTCGGCATGGATGAGGTCGATCCCGGTGTCGCGGACCACGTCCCCGACCAGTTCGGGGCTGATCGAGATGCCGGCGAGGGCCTCGGCGATCGCCCCGTGAAGCGAGAAGCCCCGCTGCTGCGCCTGCCGCATCAGCTTGGCCCAGTGCTTGTCCAGGATCCCGTGGACCCAGAGGGTCATCTCCTGCGGGAGGAAGGCGATCTCCTCCTGGCCATCGAGCATACGTTCACGGATCGCATGTTCGCCGACACCGACGGGGTTGCCTTCGGAGTCGGTGGACCCGGAGCCGTCCACGACATGGATGATCGCGTCCGCCTGGCGGAGGTGGTCAAGGAACTGGTTGCCCAGGCCCCGCCCGAGGTGCGCGTCCGGCACGAGCCCGGCGACATCGATCAGATTGATCGGGATGAAGCGCACGCCGTCGGTGCAGTGACCGCAGAGTTTCTTGCCCCCCGGGAGCTCAAGGCCGGTGCAGGGGCAGGGGGCCCGGAGATAGGCGACGCCATGGTTCGCATCGATCGTGGTGAACGGGTAGTTCGCGATCTCGGCATCGGCGAGGGTCGCCGCCTTGAAGAGGGTAGTCTTGCCGCAGTTCGGTTTTCCGGCGAGCGCGAGGGTGATCATGATGAGCCGCAGAATGATCGGGAGGCGGGGGGTAAAAAGGTGTTGACCGCCTGGCCGCGATCAACAAGATTAATATTATCCAAGATTCACCTCTGGTTAGGTCGTGGGACTCCACGACCGATGGGGAGATGAGAATGCCATATCGAGAGAACCCGTTTGAAGGACTGGGGCGCCAGTTCGACGACATGATCAGCGACATGGAGAGCCGGTTCCGCGCCCTGATGCTCGGCTCGGGGAGTTATCTGCCTGCCGGCGGGCTGGGCCCCGGCGGGGTCGGGGACCGGTTGATGCCCGCGGTGAGGGGCGAATTCCGGATCGACGTCCGGGAGGACGAGGGCGACGTGCTGGTGGTCGCCGACCTGCCAGGGGTCGATCGGGAGCACATCGCGGTCCGGCTCCTCTCGCCGACCGACCTGGAGATCGCCTGCGAACGCCGCTCGGAGCGGCAGGAGGGTACCGAGTCCGGGCAGTTCTTCCGGCAGGAGCGGACCTTCGGGATGATGTCCCGGGTCGTTTCGCTTCCCCACGAGGTGACGGCGGAGGGCGCCCGGTCTTCGTTCACGAACGGGGTCCTCGAGCTCCGCCTCGCAAAGGCCGTCATCGAACGGGGGACCCGGATTCCGATCGAGTAACCCCCCTTTTTTCACCACGATTCGTGGTTCGCCACACCCCGGTCTCGCGGGCCCCGCCACGACGTCCGGATCGGCTCGTGGCTTGAGACCCTGTACATGGGGTGATGAAGGCGGTGGCGGGAATTTTTATGCTCACGGGGCTCCACTTCCGGATCATGAACAGCTCACCACGCTCCGCCTGCCCCCCGGGCGGCGACGACGCGGCCTCCTGGGTCTTTCGCGGGATGGCCTGCACGCGGCGACGGAACTACGCCGAAGCGCTCGCATCCTTCGAACGGGGCCTGCAGATCGACCCCTCATCGGTCGAGGCGCTGTTGGGGATGGGCAACGCCCTCTACGCCCTCGAACGGTACGGGGACGCACTATCGATGTACGACCGGGCCCTCGTGGTCGTCCCCGAACGGCCGGCGCTTCATCTCGCCCGGTCGAACGCGCTCGACGCCCTGGGTCGATGCGACGAGGCGCACCAGGCGTACGACCAGGCGCTCGCCCTCCGTTGCCGCTCCCATCAGTAATTTATAGTCCCGTATCGACAGTCCTAGTGGTGAACCCATGACCGAAGGCTACCGCACCGCAACCGTCGACGGCCGGGACGTTCCGTATGACCCGGCGACGCTCCGTCGCATCAAGGAGCACCCGTGCTTCTCCGAAAAGGCCTGCCACGCCTTTGGTCGGATGCACCTGCCGATCGCACCGAAGTGCAACATCCAGTGCAACTACTGCGTCCGGGACTACGACTGTGTCAACGAGTCCCGGCCCGGCGTCACGAGCCGGGTGGTGACCCCCGAGGAGGCGGTCCCGCTGATCCAGAAGGTCATCGACGAGCACAGGTACATCAAGGTGATCGGGATCGCGGGCCCGGGAGACCCGCTTGCGAACGAGGAGACCTTCGCGGCCCTCCGGCTGATCAAAGAGCACTTCCCCGACGCGATGCGCTGCCTCTCGACGAACGGCCTGCTGCTCCCCGAGCGGGTCGAGGAGCTTGCCGAGCTCGGCGTCGGGAATATGACGGTCACGATGAACGCCCTCGACCCCGAGGTGGGGGCGAAGATCTACGACCACATCGAGTACCACGGAAAGCGGTACACGGGGGTCGAGGCGGCGAAGATCCTGATCGCGAACCAGCTCAAGGGGGTCGAGGAGGCCGTGAAGCAC
>CAYLUL010000035.1:9918-10519 GCA_964386835.1 uncultured Methanospirillum sp. | reverse complement strand
GGCCCGGCTCGGCATGATCGTCAAGGTGAACACGGTCTGGATCCCTGGCGTCAACGACGACCAGATCCTTGAGATCGCCAAGAAGACCTCGGAGCTCGGGGCCTACACCTTCAACCTTATACCGGTGATCCCGCAGTACAAGTTCAAGGACGTGGTCCCCCCGACGCCTGCAGAGAAGCGGGAGATGCAGGACCGGTGCGCACCCTACATCAAGCAGATGCGCCACTGCCAGCGGTGCCGCTCAGATGCGATCGGCCTCCTCGGGAAAGACATCCAGTCCGAGATCTACTGCGAAAAGCACGACGATCCGAAGAAGGAGTGATGGAGCCGGCATTCGCCGGTCTCTCTTTTTTTTTAAACGGTGATCTCGCGCCAGCGGGCGCCAGGGACGTTGCAGATGGGGCAGCGCTCAGGGGCCTCGTCAAGGGCGACGTTGCCGCAGACGGGGCAGAGGAGCACCTTTGTCGCTTCGAGGTCCTTGCCGGCCTTCACGGCCTCTGCGGCCTTGACGTAGAGCCCGGCGTGGACCTCTTCGGCCTTCATTGCGTAGGTGAACGGTGTGATCGCGTTTTTCTGGCCCTCGCTCTCGGCCTCCTTGATG
>CAYLUL010000035.1:4855-9908 GCA_964386835.1 uncultured Methanospirillum sp. | reverse complement strand
GTGGGTCTCGCCCTCGACGGAGCCCGCGAGGTTCTCGGCGGTCGACCGCGACGCGCCCATCACGGCGAGAAGGCTCCTGGCGTGGAGCGCCTCTGCGTCGGAGGCGGCGCGGAAGAGGCGCGCGATCATCGGGAATCCGTCCTGCACGGCCTTCTCCGAGAAGGAGAGGTACTTCCGGTTCGCCTGCGATTCGCCCGCAAACGCGGCCTTCACGTTGTCCATGGTCGCCATGCAGTCTAATGGCGCCCGCTCCCTACTTATACCTTATTATTTCGTTGACCGACGAATCAGAAGCAGAAAAGAACGTTGAAGTCATGGACGGTTCCACCACTCATCGTGGCAGCGCGACGCATGGCCGAGATCCCCGAGCGGGATCGGCCGCGTGAGAGGCTGATGCGGAAAGGCGCCCGAGCGCTCTCGACCCGCGACCTGATCGCCGTGATCGTCGGCCGGGGAACACGGGGACGGGACGTCCTGGTGATCGCCGCCGAGGTCCGGGACATCTTTGGAAAGAAGCAGCACGACGTCACCATCGAGGACCTCATGGCGGTCCCCGGGATTGGGGCGGCGAAGGCCTGCGAACTCCTTGCCGGCTTCGAACTCTCCCGGCGGTTCGAGGACCGGAACGAGGGGCTCCGGATCGCGAGGCCGGAAGACGTGCTCTCGATCCCCGACGTCGATGTGATCCGGCACCGGCAACAGGAGCACTTTCTCGCGATCACCCTGAACGGGGCCGGTGAGGTGATCCGTGTCCGGACGCTCACGGTCGGTCTTCTGAACGCGAGCCAGGTCCACCCCCGCGAGGCCTTCGCCGATGCGATCACCGACCGGGCCGCCGCCGTCGTCTTCGTGCACAACCACCCCTCGGGCTCGCTCGAGCCCTCGACGCAGGACGCGGCGATCACGCGCCAGCTCGTCGAGGCAGGGGACCTGCTCGGGATCCAGGTCCTGGACCACCTGATCATCTCGCGTAAAGGGCACCGCTCGCTCCGGGGCGCCGGCGCCCTCCGTCCGGACTGACCAGGCCCAGAGTCTCGCCCCTACACGCCGGCCTCGGCGACGAGCCGCTCACCGAGGCGCCGGCCCGCCGCCCGGGCCTCTGCGAGCAGCTCGGGATACTGCGCCAGGTCTCGCTTGCCGTCCATGTCGTCGACAAGGAGTTCCTCCCCCGGGGTCACGTCCGTGATGTCGAAGAAGGCGTCGACCGTGTACCGCAGCCCGTCAAAGACATGCGGGACCCTCGCTCGCGAGAGGCCCGAGATCGCGATCAACAGCCCATGTCGCCGGGCACGCCGCTCGCGGGGGACGAGGGGGTCCTTTCTCCCGTACTTCGCCCAGTAGAGGACCTGGAACCGGTCGAAAAAGCCCTTCAGCTTTCCCGGGACGCCCATGGTCATCACCGGCGTCACGATGATCACCCCGTCGGCCTCGACCAGCCGGTCATAGTACGGCGTGAGGTCATCGAGCTGCGAGCACTCGGGCTGGGTCATGCAGTGGAGCGACTCCATGCAGGGCTCGAACGTCAGGAACGGGACGTTCACCCGCTCCACCGTGCACCCGCTCTCGACGGCGCCGGCGAGGGCCTGTTCGAGAAGGAGGGCGGTGTTGCCTCGAGGGAGCGGCGAGCCGAAGAGGGCGATGATCTGGGGCATGATGATGCAGTCTGACGTGCCCGGATAAAAAGGGTGCCCATCAGGCGATCCCGCCCGCCTCCCCATCACTGACCGGCCCGGCATTTCGGTTCGGCCTGCGCATCGCGAGCCGGAGCGGGGGATATCCCCGATCTGCAGGCTACCTCAACATATGTTGATACGGGCTGCATCGTGCCCGTCCGGTCTATCGAGGGCGCTCTCTTCTGTATTGACAGAAAGAGAACCGATATATACCTGCGCTGTTCATGGAACAGATGGTGAATCCACGGATGGAAGGAATCGAGAAGAAGGCCGGCGAGAAGGTCGGCCCCGGCAAGTACGTCTGTCTCGACTGCGGCTACGAGGAGGAACTCGCTGCGGTTGAACAGGACCTGCGCAAGTGTCCGAAGTGCTCGTGTGAAGAGTACCAGTGCTTCCCCATGACGCATATCCGGCCGGACATCAAGACTCCCGAAGACGCGATGAACCCACCCAAGCGGTGAACCGTTCGGCATGCCGGCCCGGCGGGCCGGGTGGGATGAGACGACAATTGAGAGGAGAGGTAGAAGAATCATGGTAAACGTATCCAGCGCGGGCCAGATCTTTGTCTGCAACATCTGCGGCAACGTGGTCGAGGTCAAGGAAGCCGGCGGCGGCGAACTCGTCTGCTGCGGCGAGCCGATGGAGCAGAAGGAGTGAGTATGGCGGACGATGCACGCTTCGAGGGTCTCGAGGAGAAGATCGGCAAGGTCCCGAAGATCTTCCGGGACCTAAAAGAGAGCAACCCCGAGCTCTTCAACTCGGTGATGGGCCTCGACCACATGGTCTGGGCCGACGGGCTTCTCTCAAAGAAGGACAAGAAACTGATCGCCATCGCGATCGCAGCGGCCATGCGGGACGCACACGCGGTCCGGGCGCAGATCGCCGGTGCGCCACACCTCGGGATCTCGCTTGCCGAGATCGAGGAGGCGCTCCGGGTCACGTTCCTGCTCGCGGGAATGCCGGCCTATGTCCACGGACGGGCCGCTGCTGAAGAGATCTACAAAAAATAACCCCCCATTTTCAAGGTACGATTCATGTGTGACGATCTGAAAGACTGCTGTTCCGGTGCGGCACCGGCCGCAACGCTCCCCGGGCTCGGACAGCCCGCTCCCGACTTCCTGGCCGACTCGACCCACGGTCCCCTCCGGCTCTCCGACTACCGGGGCCGGTGGGTCGTGATGTTTTCGCACCCGGCCGACTTCACGCCGGTCTGCACGACCGAGTTCATGGCGTTCGCCGAGATCGCCGACGAACTGAAGAGCCTGAACGCCGAGCTGATCGGCCTCTCGGTCGACTCGGTCTCGGCCCACCTCGCCTGGGTCAGGGCGATCAAGGAGAAGATGGGCGTCGAGATCCCGTTCCCGATCATCGCTGACCTCGAAATGAAGGTCGCGAAGGTCTACGGGATGATCCAGCCGGGCCAGTCGAGCACGGCGGCCGTTCGGGCGGTCTTCTTCATCGACGACAAGGGGATCCTTCGGGGCATGCTCTATTACCCGCTCTCGAACGGGCGGTACATGCCCGAGATCATCCGGCTCCTCAAGGCCTTCCAGACGACGGACGCCCACGGCGTCGCCACCCCGGCGAACTGGCAGCCCGGCGACAAGGTCGTTGTGCCGGCCCCGAAGACGGCGGCGGAGATGGCGGAGCGGGATAAGGCGGGGTACGAGTGCAAGGACTGGTATCTCTGCTTTAAGTCCCTCTGAACCTTTTTTATAGCCTCCCTGCCAACACGGGGGTATATGCCGATCACCGTCCTCGGGTTCGCAAGCTCCCCGCGCCGACACGGCAACTCCGAGACCCTGCTCGACTGGGTCCTTGAAGCGATGGCCTCCCAACCCGACGTCGAGGTCGAGAAGGTGGTGGTCGTCAATGCCGACATCAAGCCCTGCCGCGGCTGCAACGCCTGCGAGCGGACCGGGGACTGCGTCCAGAAGGACGGGATGACCCCCCTGTACGACCGTGTCCTGGCGGCGGACTGCGTGGTGCTCGCCGCCCCGATCTACTGCATGGGGCTTCCAGCGCAGGCAAAAGCGCTCGTCGACCGGGCGCAGGTCTTTCGCTCCAGGAAGTACGTGCTCGGCTGGCCGGTCATCCCCGAGGAGCGAAAGGGAAAACGGATCGGCCTCTTTCTTGGAACCGCCGGCCAGGACTGGGACCATGTCTTCGAGGCGGCCCTCCCCTCGGTGAAGTGCTTCTTCCATGTCGCGGGGTTCCGCGAGCGTGACCTGCGCACCCTGCTCGTCCGGAGCGTCGACGAGTCCGGCGCGGTTCGGCGCCACCCGACGGCGCGAGACGAGGCGATGGCGCTCGGGCTCGAAGCGGTCACGACCATCCGCGAGCGGCTCGGCGCATGACCCTCGTCCTCGGGGTGTCGGGCAGCCCGCATCGGCACGGAAACACCGAGCGGCTCCTCGATGCGTTTCTCGAAGGGGCCAGCGAGGGCGGCGCCGAGACGAGAAAGGTGGTGCTCTCGACCCTCTCGTACGCCGCCTGCCGGGGGTGCAACGCCTGCCACCGGACCGGGGAGTGCGTGGTGAACGATGATGCGGGCCCCCTGCTCGAGGAGATGGCCAGGGCCGACGTGCTTGCGATCGCCTCGCCGATCTACAGCATGGGGATCACGGCCGAGCTGAAGGGGCTGATCGACCGGGCCCAGTATCTCTGGGCTCGCCGGATGGTGACCAACACGCTCGATTACCCGCAGGAACACCTCGACCGCCACCGGGGCGTCTTTCTCTCCACTGCCGGCTCCGACTGGCCGACTGTCTTCGACGGGTCCTACCCGATCGTGCAGGCCCTCTTCTCCGGACTGGGGTTCAGCTACGCGGATAACGTCGTCGTCAACGCACTCGACGGCTACGGCGGGATCCAGGGTCACCCGACCGCGCTTGCCGAGGCGCGGGCGGCCGGTCGGCGCGAGGCGGAACTCCTTCTCTCCCGCTAGTCGGGCCGGCACCGCTCATCGCAGACGCGGGCGACGATCCGGCGCGAGGAGCAGAGCGGCGTCTCCGAGAACCCGCCGATCCGGACGACGCGGCACCCGCATCCCCGCGCCTCGAGGGCGGCGGCGAGTGCCTGCTCGTCGAAGTGCTGGTTGCAGCCGATCGTGATGATCTCAGGCCGGATCTCCTCGATCGGGCGGAACATATCCTGGGTGTCGCCCAGGCGGGCGACGTCGACCGGTTTCAACGCCTGGACCATCTCGAGCCGCTGGGCCTCGGGCACGATCGGGCGGGGCTTGTGCTTCACGTTCGCGTCGCGGGCGACGATCACGTGCAGTTCGTCGCCGAGCCGACGTGACTCGGTGAGGTAAAAGAGATGGCCCGGGTGGAGGAGGTCGAAGGTCCCGGTCGCCACGACACGGGTCATTCGACCAC
>CAYLUL010000035.1:0-4845 GCA_964386835.1 uncultured Methanospirillum sp. | reverse complement strand
ATACGGCCCCCCATCGGCCGTGAAGCAGGCCCAGTCCCCCTCTTCGTACGGCCAGCCGATGATCAGGTGGTACCGCCCGGTCCGGGGAAAGAACGAGAGGTCTGCGTCCGAGGGCTCGAGGACCCCGTTCGGGTGCGAGTGGGCCGAGCCGGCACGCCGGGGGTCGAGGGGCATCATGTCGAGGAGCACGCTGGCCGAATCCTCGTTGGTGACCGTGCCCGGGACGAGGTCGCACTCTTCGATCACACCGTTCTCCTCTCGGAGCAGGGCCACGAACTCGTTCGGGTCGTTTGAGGCCGCGATCGCGAGCAGGAGGTCCAGGAGCTCACGCCGAATACTCCTGCACTTCATGCCCTGATCGGTGTACCCCCCGAGGTGATAATCCCGACGTTGGGAGACGATGGGCATAAGAAATGGTTTTCTGTCTCCGGGTCCACCTCGTCTGCAGAAACGGCATGAGGATCCTCTCGGCGGACGACGTACTCGCCGCCCTCCCGATGGAGGCTGCGATTGCAGGCATGAGGCGAGCTTTTGCGGCCTTCTCGAGCGGGCGCGTCGAGATGCCGCCGTCCGCGCGCCTCCAGGTACCTGGGGGTAGGGGTGAGGGGTCGGCGGCGCTCGTTCATGTCCAGAACCACGAGGGTGAGGTACTCGGTCTCTGCCTGACGACGACCTGGCCCGAGAACCCGGTCCAGGGCCGCCCGGTCGGCCAGGGAGCGGTCCTGCTCGTCGACCCCGCGACCGGAGCCCCCGACGCCCTGGTCGACGCAGGCAGCCTCTCCGCGGTGCGCACCGGGGCGACGAGCGCGGTCGCCACCGATCTCCTCGCCCGCCGCTCAGCGAGGACGCTCGCGGTGATCGGGACGGGCGTCCAGGCACGCACCCAGGTCGAGGGTATCTGCCACGTCCGCACGATCGATTCGGTTCATGTCTACGGGCGCGATCCCTCCTCGATCCGAACGTTCATCTCGGAGATGGCCGGGCAGGGCCGGATCCCGCGGGAGGTGATCGCCGCGAAGACGCCGGCGGCCGCGATCGCCGGGGCCGACATCATCTGCACGGCCACCACCTCGTCGACCCCCGTCTTTGCCGACCGTGACCTCCAGGACGGGGTCCATATCAACGGGATCGGCTCGTTCTCACCCTCCACGGCCGAGATCCCCCATCGGACTCTCGCCCGGGCCCTGGTGGTGGTTGATTCGCGAACCGCGGCCCTGTCGGACGCCGGCGACCTGGTCCAGGCGATCGCCCGGGGCGCGATCACGGCCGACCACATCCGCGCCGAGCTCGGCGAACTGGTGGTCGGACGGGTCCAGGGCCGGACCTCCCCGGAGCAGGTGACCGTCTTCAAGTCGGTCGGCCTCGCGGTCCAGGACACGGTCGCCGCCTCGATCGCCCTCAAGAACGCCCGGGCAGGAGAGATCGGTCGCGAATGCCGCTGGCCCTAGAGGGCGGAGCGGATTGCATCGGCGATCCGGAGGTTCTCGACGCCCTGGGCGAGGGTGACCGGGAAGGCGGGTCCGCCGGCAACGGCCGCGAGAAAGGCCTGGAGCTCCACCCGGAGGGGCTCCACGCGGTTGACCAGGAGCTTTTCGATGATGTTCTCCTGGACGTACCGCCCTCCGTTCGCGGTATACCGGTCGGGCTTGCGGTAGACATAGACCTCCTGCGTCATGAAGTCCCCCTCGATCGTCAGGTCCTCTTCTTCGATGTAGAGGGACCGGATCTTCTTCGAAGACTTCCGTGAGGCCGAGATGTGCGCATGGCAGGCACCGAGAGAGAAGAGGGCCGAACAGATATCATCGCCCCCCGCAGCACTGATCTCCCGCGGGGTTCCGGGAAAGAGGACGTGGGCGAGAATGTCGAGGTCGTGGATCATCAGGTCCTCGATGATGGAGGTCCCCATGATCCGGGACGAGGCCGGGTTGTGACGCTTCATCTCGACGTAGAGCGGCTGCGAGATAAGCCGGGCGACCTCCGCAACGACCGGGTTGAAGCGCTCGATCTGCCCGACGCCCGCGACGAGCCCGGGGGGAACGGCGTCGAGCAACCGCTCCCCCTCGTCGACACTGGCGCAGACCGGCTTCTCGATCAGCATCGGGACCCCGGCGTCCGCCACCCGCTCCGCCGTGGCGAAATGGTACGGTGTCGGGACGCAGATGCTGACCGCGTCCACTGTGTCGAGGAGGCTCTCGAGTGAAGGGGCCACAGGTGCCCCGACGGCGCCGGCTGCCTCTGCCGCTGCCCCCCCGTCGAGGTCGAAGACCCGCACCTCGTTGACCTTCCGGAGTTCGGAGAGGACCCGGATGTGATTCCTCCCCATCACCCCGGCGCCGATCACCCCGACTCTCATCGGCAGGCCCCATTCACGGCCTCGACCACCTGCACGAGCTCGTCGGGGCCGACGGCCGGGTGAACCGGGAGGGAGAGCACCTGCCGGGCGAGGCGTCCGGCCTCCGGGCAGGTGCCCGGGCGAGCCGCACTTCGGTAGAGCGGCTGTTCGTGGACCGGGATCGGGTAGTGGACCGCGGAACCGATCCCCTCCGCCCGGAGGCGAGCGGCGAGCGCGTCCCGGGAGAGCGGGCAGTCGTCGCCCACCGTCACCACGTACTGGTGGAAGACGTGGCTCCGGTCGTTGCCGATCGCCGGCGGCACGATGCCCGGCGCGTCGAGGTGCGCGGAGAGGAAGGCGGCGTTCTCCTGCCGGCGGCGGTTGAACTCGGGCAGGCGGCGGAGCTGGACGCGTCCGATCGCGGCCCCGATGTCGGTCATCCGGTAGTTGTAGCCGAGTTCGGTGTGGAGGTACTTCTCCGCCTGGCCGTGGTTGACCAGGCGCCGGACCCGCTCGGCGCACGCGTCGTCGTCGGTCGTGACCATCCCGCCCTCGCCGGTCGTCATGTTCTTGGTCGGGTAGAAGGAGAAGCACCCCGCGTCGCCGATCGACCCGACCTGCCGGCCCTGGCAGGTTGCGCCGTGTGCCTGGGCCGCGTCCTCGATGAGGAGGAGGTCGTGCATCTCGCAGAACTCGTGGACCGGGTCGATGTCGAAGGGCTGGCCGAAGAGGTGGACCCCGATCACACCCTTTGTCCGGGGGGTGACGAGGTCCGGGAGCCGGTCGGGGTCGAGGGTGAAGAGGTCGGGCCGGACGTCGGCGAAGACCGGCGTGGCCCCGCACATCGAGACCGTCGTCGCGGTCGCGATAAAGGTGAAGGAGGGGATGATCACCTCGTCCCCCGGTCCGATGCCACCCCCGAGCAGGGCTGCATGGAGCGCCGTGGTGCCGTTCGAGACCGCGATCGCATGCCTGACGCCGACGAAGCTGGCGAACTCGGCCTCGAATGCGGCCACCTCAGGCCCGGAGGCGAGCATCCCGGAGCGGATCACCCGGGAGGCAGCCTCTGCCTCGTCATCCCCCAGCAGGGGACGGGCGATCGGGATCACCGGCGCACCTCCGGCACGGGCTTCGGGCGGAACCGGGCCGGGTTCCCGACGGCGAGCATGCCGGGCGGGACGTCCCGGGTCACGACCGATCCGGCCGCCACGAGCGCCCCGGCCCCGATCCGGACGCCGGGCAGGACGGTCGTATTGGCGCCGATCGCCGCTCCGTCCTCGATCACCGGGCCGGCGAGGCCTCCAATGCCGGTCGGGGGATACCGGTCGTTGGTCAGGACCACGTGGGGCCCGATAAAGACCCGGTCCCCGATCCAGGTGTTGGTCGGGATGAAGGCCATCGACTGGACCGAGACGTCCGAACCGATCTGGCAGTTGCCCTCGCAGATCGTGTTCGTCCCGATGGCGACCCGGTCGCCGATCCGGGTCTTCTCCCGGATCATCACGTTGTGCCCCGTCTGGAAGTCGTCGCCGGCGACGACCTCACAGTAGAGGATCGTGCCCGATCGAATCGTCGCGTTCCGCCCGAGGGTCACCCCCGGAAAGTCGGTCGCTCCGAGAAACTCCCTCGAGGGGAAGCCGAGGGTGACGGGCTCGAAGAGGCGCGCCCCCTCGCCGATCAAGTTTCTGCCAAGCCCGGTCATTCGACGGTCACGCTCTTTGCCAGGTTCCTGGGCTGGTCCACGTCCCGTTCGAGCGCGACCGCTGTCTGGTAGGCGAGCTGCTGGAGAAGCACCGAAGCCGAGATCATCTGGACGAGTTCGTGGCACTCGGGGATCGGAAGGAAGACGTCGACGATGTCGATCAGTTCCCGGTCGCCCCGTGCCCCGATCCCAATGATCGGGGCGTTTCGTGCCTTCATCTCCTTGATATTCGAGAGCATGATCGAGTAGGTGTCTCCGGGCGAGCAGAGCGCGACCACCGGTGTCTCCTCCGAGAGGAGGGCGAACGGGCCGTGCTTGAGCTCGCCGGCCGCGTACCCCTCGGCGTGGATGTAGGAGATCTCCTTCATCTTGAGGGCCCCCTCGAGCGCGATCGGATAGAAGAGCCCTCGCCCGACGTAGAAGAGGTGTTCGGCGGGCTGGCAGATCTCCACCGCGCGGCTGATGTCCTGGAGGAGCACCTCCTCGATCGCGCTGTTCGCCCGTTCAAGGGCCTCGGCGAAGTCATTCTTCGGGCTCATCAGGTTGACGAGCTGCATCAGGACCGCGAGCTGGGCGACGAACGATTTGGTGGCGGCGACCGAGATCTCAGGGCCGGCCCGCATGTAGAGGGTGTGGTCGGCGATCCGGGTGACGGTCGAGCCGAGCACATTCGTGATTGCCAGGGTCGGGCAGTTGTAGGCCTTCGCCTTCTTCAGGGCGGCGAGCGTGTCCGCGGTCTCGCCGGACTGGGAGATCACCATCACGATCCCCTTCAGGGGCGGGGTGAAGTATTTGAACTCCGAGCCGAGCT
>CAYLUL010000034.1:787-15764 GCA_964386835.1 uncultured Methanospirillum sp. | reverse complement strand
TACCGTTTCGACGCAGTCGACATCGAGATGATCGGCACGAACCATAACGTTGGCTGGATTCGACCGGGCGAGTTCCTGAACTACTCGGTTGATGCACCCGTCGCCGGCACCTACACCCTTGCGCTGCGCGTGGCAAACCCGGAGCCGGTCAGGAAGACGATCACCGTCCTCCTCGATGGCCGTCCCGCCGGCCAGATCCGGATTGACCCGACAGGCGGCTGGCTGAACTATCAGGAGTTTTCCGCAGCCGGCCCGCTGAGATTTTCACCGGGCCGCACCGTTGTCACCATCTCGTTCGATGGCGTCAACCGGCTCAACTTTGACCTGTTGCGATTCACGATGGCTGCTCCATAGGGGCATCTCGGGCCTGGCACGGAGCCGTCCGGGGTGGACTTGGGTGCCAGGCGAGTTGATTCAAGTTGGACCTGGGTGTGCGACAGGTATTAAACCAGAAAGGCTAAATTACGGGGGAGCGTTCAACAGCTGTTGAACTCGTTCGGAGATGATCTACCGTGTTTCTCATTGATGACGTTCGTCTCGTTATGAGCATCGCTCGGATGGCTCTGCTCGGTATCGGTCTTCTGCTCCTTATTGTCACCGGGGTCGGTTTTATCCTCCTCATCCTGATGGGTCGTCGGGCCTTCGTTCTGTTCCAGGAGGGTGGATGCCCGATCGGATCCCGCTTCAGACCTCGGGAGGAACCGCAGGCCTGATCGGGAAGCGGTCGGCATGTCGGGGTGACTGCATTTTTCCCCGCACCATCTACATCGTGCGTTCGTTTCTTCACCTGGAGCCCGTCAATTGGCTCTTCTTCCCCCACCCCCTTTTCTCAGGGAACGAGGAGGAGCACGGACGAGACCGGAATCCGACCGATCTCAGGCCGCCTCCGTTCTCGTTCACGATGCCCATAGTACCTGGTCGAAACGTCCGTGGTGGGGCCATTCGCTTTCCCTGGCGATGCCCTCGCGAAGAGCGTCCTCTATCCTCATCTCCTCTGCCGGGGCGAGGTTTCGATGAGAGGCCCATGCTCATCGGCGAGACCGGAGAACGAGCCTGGAATTCTTCCCCATCGGTCTGTTTCCCGTGAGTCCCATCTCTCCATCGTCGTCATGTTCAGACGTCTTCAGCACTTTCCGAAAGGTTTCTCTCTGCGGATTTCGGAGATACAAGCTGCATGGACGATCCGGCCCGGATCCTGTACGTCGATGATGAGCCGGCCCTCTGCCAGATCAGCCGGAGGTTCCTGGAACGAACCGGGACCTTTGCGGTCACCACGGCGGGATCAGCGCGGGAAGCGCTCGACCTCCTCGACCGTGAATCATTCGATGGCGTCGTCTCCGACTACCAGATGCCGGATATGGACGGTATCCAGCTCCTCATCGAGGTGCGGCATCGCTTTGGATCGCTTCCGTTCGTCCTCTTCACCGGGCGGGGTCGCGAAGAGGTCGCTGTCCAGGCGATCAAAAACGGCGTGGACTTCTACCTCCAGAAGGGGGGCGATCCGGCTGCCCAGTATGCCGAGCTTCGTCACGTACTGACGATGGCACTTGAACAGCGCACGGCGGCACGCTCGTTCAGGGCGAGCGAGCTCCGCTTTCGCTCTCTCATCCAGCACTCTTCGGACATTATCCGGATCCTCGATACAGATGGCCTGATCACTTACGAGTCAGACTCTTCGACCAGGATCCTCGGTTATCCTCCTGGACAGACCCTTGGCGCAAGCCCGTTCGATTTCATCCATCCAGACGACCAGGAACGGGTGCGCCACGACCTGAACGAGGTCTATCATCGGACCAACCCCGGCTCTTCAACGGGCTTCCGCATGCGCACGGCTGATGGATCCTACATCTCCGTCGAGTCGACCGCTCGCAACATGCTGGGTGTGCCCGGTGTCGATGGCATTGTCACAACCACGAGGCCGATCGAGGACCGTCGACGCGTCGAGGAGGCGCTCCGGTCGAGTGAAGAGGAGCACCGATGGCTTCTCGAGAGCATGATCAATGCCTTCGTCATCTACGAATCGGTCTTCGACGACGGCGGGATCTTTGTCAGCTGTCGCTTCCAGTACTGCAACGCAGCCTGTGAACGGACCATCGATCTCCGGCTGGGGGACGTGGTGAAAAAGACTGTCCACGAGGTCTGGCCCGCCACGGAACCGATCTGGATCGAGCACTTTATGACTGTTGCCATGACTGGGGAGCCCCGCGAGTTCGAACTCTTCCACTCGCCCACCACGAAGTGGTACCATTGTTATGCGTACCGCCCCTGGCCGACTCCGGACCGGTTCTGCGTCGTGTTCGAGGACATCTCCGAACGACGGACGATCCTGGAGGCCCTCCGCCAGAGCGAGCAGAACTTCCACTCCATGTTCGAGAACCATGACCTTGTCATGATGCTGATCGATCCCGAGAGCGGCTCGATCCGGGATGCAAACCTGGCAGCCGAAGAGTTCTACGGGTACTCCCGCGAGATGCTCAGGACGATGCGGATAGAGGAGATCAACGCGCTCCCTCCGGCAACAGTCGCCGAGGAGCGGGAGAAGGCTCTTGAGAGGCAGAGTATCACTTTCACGTTTCCGCACCGTCTGGCGAACGGGACGATCAGGACGGTTGAGGTACACTCCACCCCCATCGGTATGGGGGGAAAACCCCTGCTCTTCTCAATCATCCAGGACATCACCGATCGTCTCGAGGCACAGGCCGCGCTGAGCGAGACCGGGAAACGTCTGAGTTTGGCCCTGGAGGGCGGGGAACTCGGGACCTGGGACTGGCATGTCTCGTCAGGTGATGTCGTCCATGACGAACGGTGGATGCGGATGGTTGGATCCCCCGAGGGAGCCATCAGATCGACACCAACGGCCTGGAGCGACCTGGTCCTCCCCGACGACCTCCCGGCGGTCCGCCGGGCGATCGCGGATCATCTGGAGGGAAGAAACCCGGTGTACGAGGCAGAGTACCGGCTTCGCCGACAGGACGGTGCGATCATCTGGATCCTTGACCGGGGCAAGGCGATCGAATGGGATTCCGAGGGGCGCCCGATCCGCGTCGCTGGAACGGTCATGGAGATCACCGCGAAGCGGCAGGCGGAGGAGACGCTCCGACAGGTGAACCGCACGCTCAACCTTCTCAACGCCATTACGCGCCACGACATCTCCAACGAGCTCGTGGTGCTGGAGGGGCACCTCGATCTCCTCAGGGACAGGCCGTCCGAGCCCCAGTACACCAACTCTCTCCAGGCGCTGGGCGAAGCCGTCCAGCGAATCGTGGACATGATTCGTTTCACCCGGACATTCGAACAGATCGGTGAGGGAGCCCCCGTCTGGCAGGAGGTCCGCCTTCTGGTGGAAGCAGCCGCAGGGGGCCATTCATCGGCCCATGTTCGGATCGAGAACGCGCTTCCTGCTGGCCTGGAGGTCCTCGGCGATCCTCTCATCGCTCGGGTCTTCGTCAACCTGGTGGACAACGCGCTCCGTCATGGAGGGATGCTCACCACGATCCGTTTCTCGGCTCGGCAGAGGGGGAACGACCTGGTGGTTTTCTGCGAGGATGACGGCGAAGGCGTGCCGGAGGCGGAAAAGGAACGGATCTTCGAACGGGGATTTGGGAAGAACACCGGTCTTGGTCTTTACCTTTCGCGTGAAGTCCTCGATAGAACAGGGATCGCGATCCGTGAGACCGGTGACGAGGGCAGCGGTGCCCGGTTTGAGGTGACGGTGCCGAGCGGGGCCTTCCGATCACCTGGCAGCGAGCCGTAACCCTGGTCTTCCACCTGTGTCCGCGCGTTCCTCCTCCCGGCACCGGGACGTCCTGTGTTCGCCACGCGGCTCGGGCTGGATCGGTTTCGGTCATGCGGGCATCCCCTGGACATCGTCGTGGGCCGAACCGCCCTTTCTGCGAGTGGGCGGGTTCGTTGTCCATCTGCAGGGGGATCAGACGCGTGCAGTAGTTCACCAACTCCGTCATCGCGAGAAAGATTGGCGGTATGGGCTCTGTCGTCATCCGGATCGGGGGGACATAAAAGGGGGACCTGGTCGCCGTCTCTTCGGGGCCAGATTGGGGCATCGGGGACGGAGACCTCCTAATCGATATGGAGTCTCCTCCCCATTCGGCGGTGTTACCGGTTCCACCGGGCCCAGGAGGGATACGACCGGCCGAAACTGCCATGTGAACGTGGGCTGATCGAGACCGGTTCGATTCCCGTTTCCGAGGTGGGGGTCGTGATCGTGACCGGCTGCCTGCTCCAGGTCTTCCCGGACCATCCGGTGGTGCGCCGGCTGCCAAACTGGTTGATGGGGGTGGCCGTTGTGATCGTTGGGATGGGTACGACGGTGATCCCATCCGTCGGGGCGGTCAGGGTTGGCTCAGGCGGAGCCGTTGTCACCGGCAGCATGGAGGTCGGAGTCTCCACGGGGGTGACGGAGACGGGTGTGGAGGTCACCGTTGCCTCGGTCGGCACCTCCGGGGGGGTTGTCGGGGGTGACGGAGGCAGGGATGCTATTGGCGTCAACACTGGCCAGTGCGGAGCAGTCGGCTCTGGTGTTACGGTTGGCTCCGGGGTGACTCCTGGAACAGGGTCAGTATTTCCTCCAAAGAGCGAGCCGAGCGAGCGTCCGTAATACGACTGGCCGTCGTTCCCTGGCGTCGTGTCCGTGACGACGACGTCCGCGAGCACGACCGAACCCAGGAAACGGGCCCCTTCTTCTGCCATGAAGGTGTCGCTGAAGACCTCCTGGCCATGGACGAACTGCGTTACGGCCCAACCGCCATCTGCCATCTGTTCGACCTCGTAACACCCGTTGACCCGCTCGTCGCCGGAGACCTGCGAGTAGGCGATGATATAGCGGTACCGATCAACCCCATGGAGCGAGAAGATGTCTCCCGGCGCCCAGGCATGGACTGGATCTTCGAGAAGCTGCACGGTTTCTCCAGACGAATCAGTGAACCGCAGGCTCTCGACCTTCCCATTCTCAGGGAGCGGGACAGGAATCGTCGCTCGCCCAAAGCCCCCCAGGACCATCCCCTTCGGCAGGACGGACCACGTTGTCGGGGTTCCGAGCTGCCACTCTCCGATCGACGATGCGTAGGGGGCACTGTTGAGGAGCGTGACCATCAATCGGTCCCCGTCGGCGACCACCCTGGAGATGACCACGGGAGAATCCGTGGAGGCTGCGGTGACGACACCACTACCGAGAAGGAGCAGGAGGAGGAGACCACTGAAGAGAGCCGCTCTCCCGCCACGCTGCTGGATGCTCATGATTGAATGTTGATCTGGCGGCTATTTACCAATATGTGTCCTGTGACGCCCCAGTGTGGGCGGAAAAGGGTGATTGGTTGCGATCGATCACTGCCGGCGACGGATGGTGATCAGCACGATGGAGGCGATGACGAGGCCCGCGATCACGACCACAGGGCTGGGAGGTGTCTTCGGGCTCTCGGCCCTGATCGAGACGAGTGCGTAGGTTCCGTAGTCTGGGGACGGCGTCGGTGCTGGTGTCGAGGTGACCACCTCTGCCGTCATCACGGGCTGCGTCATCACTGGAGTGGTCGGCGTGGGAGATGGTGTCGAAGACGGCGTGGGCGTGCCGGTCCTGGTCGTGGCGACCGTGGTCGGGTCGAGGTCAGTCGAGTACGAACTCGGGGGCAGCGTGTTCTGGGTGAAGGTGACCAGGGGCAACGTCTCGAGCGGGAGGGCTCCCGTCGAAAAGAGGCCATTTCGCCCCGATGCCGTGCCGGTGACGTCCGTGAACTCGGAAAAATCGTCGTTCCAGAACCGGACATGGTCGACCGAGACGGAGAGGGTCGATGTCCCTTCGCGCAGCGCTCGGAAGGTGATATCGGCCAGCGGGTAGCGCCCCTGCGGATATCCGCGCCTGAAGTCTCCGAGCATGATTCGCAGCGAGCGGTCGCTGGAGATCGCCGCCGTGGTGTTCAGCACCTTGATCCGGGACGACTGGTAGGCGATCAGGCCCGGGTCCCAGGCAATGTCGATATAGGTATCACCGAAGAGGGGGGACCACCCGTTGTCGACCAGGAGCTGGACCATTCCGTCACTACCGACAGGGACGTTGCCGACCGAGGTGATGGAGAAGATACCTGTCCCGGGTGAAACGGTGAAGGCGCCGGGGACGACCGTTGGGGCCACCACGACCGAGTAGGGCTGCGCGGTCGCCACCGGGGCTGCTCCCGCCACCGGGAGGATCAGCACCCCCGTGAGGACCGCCACGAACAGGCCGACCTGGAGAAGGAACCTCGTCCGCGGCGTCATGATCTGCATACAGCTATGTGGGAGAGGTGTGCTCATAAGCATTGCAGGTGCGCCTCTCGTCGTCATCGTCTGCTCGAACGGGAGGGCGGTCCCGAGATTCGTCTCCCGGTCCGCCCCCCCGCCCTCTACCGCATCTCGATTCAGCGAGTCGATGAACCGATCGCCCGGCTGATGAACGAATCCAATCCAAGAGTCCATTCCAGTCCGCATGGTTTTCGGCAGCCTTTGCGGGCGAGGGGTGGCAGGACCCCCTCTCTCCCCTTAACGGAATCATCCTGGCGGGGCATTCACCACCCTCCAGAGACCTGTGCCGTCAATCTTGTTCGGCCGCCTCCATTCCCGGTGGCGTCTTGGCGCTCCGATAGAGACCGCTGGACGTAACTGTTAATGTCGTGAACGTCTCACAGGAGAATGACTGGTCGGACGGCCGGACGGAGAGGATATGATCGCACGGGATGTTCGGGAAGAGGCAGGCAGTATGAACGCTGGGGCGGAGATCGTCGGCGATATGCAAAGAGGCTCGGGGGCTGGCCCCGTCCAGGTGGTCGAGTTCCTGCTCGGCAGGGAGTACTTCGCGATCGACCTCTTTGATGTGCGCGAGGTCGTCGAATATACCCACATCACGCACCTGCCGAGCGCGCCCGAGTATATCCGCGGGATCATCGACCTGCGGGGTGAGATCACGACCATTATCGACCTCAAGACCACCCTCCACATCGAGGACCTGGGCGAGCGGGACGAGAAGGAGAAGCGAATCATCGTGCTCGACCCCCGCATCACCGGGAAGAAGATCGGGATCATGGTCGACGATGTCCGGTCCGTGTCGACGTTCGGGCGTGACCAGGTGGACGACGCCGCGACCGTGAATGGCGGAAATACTCACATCATCGGGATCATCAAGAAGAAACAGGCGGTCCGGGGTCGGGACGAGACCGAACTGATCATCTGGATCGATATCCGGCAGATCCTGAAAGATATCCTGGTGAACAGGTAGGGATTAACGATCTTTTTTTATGAATGCCGGTCGAGGAGCCTGACACCGGCGAGTCCGAGTCCTCCCGCCACGAGGAATGCGATCGCTTCGCGCAGGTGCTCTCCGCCGAAAGCGAGCAATAGCAATCCGAGCGCAAAGGTGAAGCCGACAGGGAGTGCCACCACGAGGTTCCAGTGAATATTGTCCGGTGGGGCGACACTCCTGGTGAGCCGCCCAAGACCCGGGTCAAGACGCTGTTCATCATACGGCACGGGCTCACGATGAATCGTCTCGAACGCCCCGGGTGCCCGCGATGGAGAGAGTGCCATGATTCGTTACCACGATCAATGATTGAGCCATACTTAAAATTATGGTCTCACTGCCGGGCGTTTCTGCCACGCAAAGGTCCCGTGGGGAGGTGAGCCTCTGGTCGCAAATGCCCTGGAACCCTGGCTCCTGTTTGAATTCCTGGCCATCCTGGGTTTCTCGATCGCTGCCCTCTTTGTCTGTCACCGCTTTCATGTCCCCGGTGTTGTCGGGTATCTCGCTGCGGGAGTCCTGATCGGCCCCGAAGGCCTTCGCCTGGTCGCCGACCAGGCGATGATCTCCCAGTACGCCGAGCTCGGTGTCATTCTTCTCCTCTTCACCATCGGTCTCGAGATCTCGTTTCGCGATCTCCTCCGCGCCAGTCACATGCTGTTCATCGGTGGGATGCTTCAGCTCCTGCTCACCGCCGGCGTTGTCTTCGTCATCGCAATCGGCCTCGGGCTGTCGCCGCCCGTCGCTGTCGTCTTTGGCGTGATGATCGCCGTCTCGAGCACGACGATCGTGATGGCCGCCCTTGGGGATCGGGGTGAGCGGAGTTCTCCCCAGGGGCGGTTCCTTCTCTCGGTCCTGATCTTCCAGGACCTGGCGGTCGTCCCGATCATGCTGCTGCTGCCCGTCCTCGCAGGGGACGCCGTGATGGGCCTTGAGCAGCTCCCGATGGTCCTCGCGAGAGGTGGTGTCATCCTCGCGGTCATCCTGGTCAGCCTGCGATGGGGGGTTCCCACCCTCCTCTACCACGCGGCACGGATCCGTTCGAGCGAGGTCTTTCTCTTCTCGGTGGTGGCGATCTGCATCCTCACGGTCTACATCTCCGGTATGCTTGGTCTCTCCTTCGCCTTCGGTGCCTTCCTCGCTGGGCTCCTGATCGCCGACTCCGATTTCAGGCACGAGACGATGGCCCTGGTCCTCCCATTCCGCGACCTCTTCGCCGGTATCTTCTTTGTCTCCATCGGAATGCTGCTCGAGATCCAGTTTCTTGTTGAACAGCCCCTCCTGGTGGTCGGCCTGACGGTGGGGATCATCCTGGTCAAGACCGTCCCCGGGATACTGTCGGCCAGGGCGCTGGGCCTTCCCGTCCGCCCTGTCGTGATCGGCGGGCTCTCCCTCGCCCATGTCGGCGAGTTCTCCTTCGTCATCGCGAGCAGCGCCCTGGCGATCGGGTTGCTGATGTCCGACCAGTACCAGCTCTTCCTGAATGCGGCCGTCATCTCCATGGCCCTTGCCCCCTTCCTGATCCGGCTCTCCTACCGTATCGGGGACAGGTTGGCAGGGTCCGTGCCCCAGCGGCGAGGAGATCCCGAGCCGACTCCGCTCTCAGGACACCTGGTGATCATCGGTTTCGGCCTCTCGGGCCAGAAGATCTCGCGGGTGGCCCGGGAGTCTGGAATCGAGTATTCGATCATCGAGGCGAACCCGGAGACCGTGCGACAGATGCGGGCCCGTGGTGAGCCGATCTACTTTGGTGATGCGGCGCACGCCGGGGTGCTCAAGTGGGCGGGCGTTGACAAAGCCCGCATGCTCGTCTGCGTCATCTCGGACCCCGGGGCTGTCGCGCGTATCGTTCGTGCCGCCCGCAGGATGAACCCGGGGCTTTTCATCGCCGTCCGCGTCCGATACGCGGGCGAGACCGAGGGACTGAGAGCTGCCGGCGCCGATGATGTGATCGCCGAGGAGTTCGAAGCACTGATCGAACTGGTCACCCGTGTGCTCTCTGTCTACATGGTGCCGTTCGACGAGATCGAGGGATACGTCGACCGGGTTCGCGCCGACGGGTACGCCATGTTTCGGTCGCTCAGGGCATCCGCATCGGGGGGGGTGGACATCGAGGGACGGCTCTGCAACCTGGACATCCGCACCTATCGGGTTGTCACCGGCTCGCCCCTCGCCGGGTGCCGTCTCGACGAGTCCCGGCTCAGAAGCGACTTCGGTGCGACGGTGCTCGCCGTCCAGCGGGGTGTCATTACCATTCCGAACCCAGCCAGCGGGGAGCTCCTTCTTCCCGGTGACGTGGTCATCCTGTTTGGGTCACCTACATCCCTCTCGGGTGTCGGAGCCCTGTTCAGTGGCCCGGAGAAAAGATAGGGGGGGAGTTATCGGCGGGACCGTGCGATCAGGAGGCCGGCGAGCGCGACCCCGGCAAGGGCGACCCCATCGATCAGACCGGCCTTGGTCGTAGTGGGCGCCGCTGTGGTCCCTGTCGGGGCAGCGGTCGTCGCATTCGACGTCGGTGCGGTCGTCGCTGACGTCGTCACACCACCACTCGGGACAAGGGATGCCGAGACCTGGGCGGTCTCACCCTCGTGCACCTGGACTGAGGTGGTCCAGTCCTGGAAATCGGCCTGGCGGATCAGGACGTTATGCGAGTTCTTCGGCACGTCCCGCACCGTCAGGGGTGTGATCCCCCGGTAGACATTGTCGATGTAGACCCCCGCACCCGAGGGAGTCGAGACGACTGCAACCTGGCCATGAGGATTCGTGGTCGGGAGATCTTTGAGGGTCGCGACCAGGCTCGTGGTCCTCCCGGCTGTCACCGTCACGGTCGTGACATAGTCGTAGTACCCCCCGAGCGTCAGGGTGCAGGAGTGGTCACCAGGGGCGACATTCGGGATATCGAGCGCGTCCCAGGAGTTCGTCTGCCCATGGTAGGTTCCGTCGAGATAGACCGAGGCACCTGCCGGGTACGAGACCACGTCAACAGAACCGGAGGTCGGCGCGAGGGCGGTCAGCGTTGGGCGAAGCTCGGTCCTGCTTCCGGCCGAGACCTGGATCGTCGTGGAGTACTCCTGGAAGCCTGCGCGACGGAGCAGGACATTGTGCGTCCCGACCCCGAGGTTACCGACGACTGCCGGCGTCGCCCCGCGGTAGAGGCCGTCGATGTAGATATCGGCACTCGAAGGGACCGACTGGATCTGGGCGGAACCGTACGATGGTCCGACCGGGTTGAGCGTGATGTCCATCTGGGCTGTCTGGCCCGCGCTCACCTGGACCGACTTCGAAACCGACTGGTACCCATCCCGGCTGGCAACGATCGTGTGAGTTCCAGCGTTGACGTTCGCGAAGGTCACCGGCGATGTCCGCAGGTCAATTCCATCAAGCACGACCGTCGCACCCTCGGGCGATGTCCTCACCTGGATCGAACCGTCGGGCCGGTCCTGGTTCAGGTTGGCAACGACGCTCTTTCTTTCGCCTGACACCACCTGGACCGTGCTCGAGTAGGTGACATAGCCGTCCAGCTGCACTGAGACGATGTGCTTCCCAGCGATCACGTCCTGCGAGAGGTACGAGCCTGCCTGGGAAGGAGTGGTCCCGTAGAATTGGCCGTCGATATAGACGTTCGCCCCGACAGGCACCGATTGGACCTGGATGGTGCCGAAGATGGACGTCTGGGTGACCGAGGGCAGGGTGACGGAGATCTCATTCTGCTGGCCAGCATTGACCGAGAAGGTGGTCTCGTAGTCCTGGTATCCCTGCTTGGAAACCCGCAGGTTGTGTTGCATCCCCGACGTCACCTCGATCGAGGCGGACTGTCCACTCTGGACGGAGGTGACTCCTCGATAGATATCGTCGACGTAGATGAGGGCGCCTCCCGGTGTTGAGGTGACCCGGACGAGGCCGACATCGCCATCGGCCCAGACGGGGACGGCGAGCGCGGTGAGGAGAAGGACCAGCACCGCGATGAAGCAGGATGTTCGATTCTGTGACATGATGTTCGTACAAGGCATTCACGCACGATCTGATAAAACCGTTTCCAAATTATCTCATGAATAATCGCATGAAACCGACGGTATTCGAAAATCCGAAGAACATGGGCGGAGACCAGAGCCTGCTGGCATCACCCGTCCCGTGGTTTCCACGCGGTTCTCAACCGGGACCATGCCACCTGGAGTCTGGAGCACGTCGAACGGCGAAGCGAGAAAAGGGGGTGGGGTATCCTGAGGGTGTCAGGCAGTGTTTGGGTTACTTCTTGGAGGACTTCCCCGTCTTTTTCTGGGGCTTTGCTGGTGGATCGGCCGCCGTCTCCGTGCCCTGGTTCATCTCGTCGACCTCCGCTGCCCCTTCTGCCAGGAACTTCTCCTCGTCCCCGGTCAGGATCTGGATCAGGCGGTTGAACTCACCGATATGGACCCGCTCCTCGTTCGCGATGTCGATCAGCACCTTCTTCGCGAGTGGATGATCGGTGGCTTCGGCGTGCGCCATGTACACGAACGTCGCTTCCTCCTCGGCGGCGACATTCAGGCGCATCGCCCGGACGAGCTCTTCGTGGGTCATCATGCGGTCCGGTATATTTCCAGCGAACGGTTTTGTGAAGTCTGGCATCAGGTCTCTCCCTGGTCTGATCTCTCCCAGGACGGATGCGAAAGACACGGTGATCCGAACGTTCCGCCCTGGTGCTCGTCGGTAACGCTCTCCCCTGAGGGGAGGGGGAACGGATTCCCCTTGAGATCCACACTCATCGCCGATCCCATAAAAACCCTTGCGCCACGGCCCGTGCAGTCTCCCCGGGAGATGGATCGATCCGCGCTCGAGCCCTGTCGAGCGTCGCAGCCAGTCCCGTTGCGGTGGCCAGACATCCAGGGAATCGAGCCGGACTGACGACCGGCCATCTGGGGCTGGAGGAGCCGAACACGAACCAGGAGGAGACGAGGAGAGAACGGAGGTGCCGTTCTTGTCGATTACTGCCCTTTGGCTTTCCAGGCAGTGTAGCGATCGTAGACGACGAGTGAGACGAGGACGACGAGGCCCCCGAGCAGGATAAAGGGAACCATCGTTCCCGGGGAGCTGCCGGCGACGGTCATCGCCCCCGGCATCATCTCGTTCGCATCTTCCGCTCCGGTTCTCATTAACACCGGCGCCGCAGCGTTCATCTCCCAGAGGGTGGCGATCACTGCGGTTGCACCCAGAGCGATGCCAAGGGCGACATATTTGCGGAGAAGAGTGCCGATGTCCTCTCGTGCGGGGCTGACGATCACCACCCGGTCGACCAGGTGATAGACCTTCTGCTCCCGTCCCTTTCGGCTCCACCTTGTCTCCTTCACCTCGATCACCCCGGCGTCCACCAGGTGTTCAAGATGATACGCAGCGGTGGTGATCGGGATCGAGAGGCGAGTGGCGAGGGCCGACGCGGTCATCGGCTCCTCGCCGAGGACGGTCAGGATCTCCCCCGCGGTCGGCGAGGCGATGGCACGGGCGAGGGTCTGTGCCTCCGGGTCACCCGGGTGCAGGATCCTGGGTCCGTTATCCATTCAACGCGGTCGAGATCAGGCGGCGTCCCGCCTTGAGCGCATCGCCGCCCCGTTCGCGTTCGGGGGAGATCGCGTGCGCCATGGTCATGTTCCCGCCCCCCTTGCCGCCGACCGCCTCGGCGATCTCACCGAGGATCTCGCTGGCGTTCACCCGAGGTGTCCCCGACGCGAGGACCATGTGCAGCCGATCGCTCGAAGAGGCGAGGAGCGCGACGCCATTGGCTTTCGCCAGTTTCCGGGCAAGAGCTGCCAGCTGCGATGGATCGACATCGAGCTCGCGAATCACCACGTATGCCGAACCGATCTGCTCGTACTCGATCTGGGCCAGTTCCAGCTCGACGAGCTTCTTCCGGAGCCGTTCGACCTCTTTTCCACGCTCCTTCCACTCGGAAAAGAACCGTTGCACGGTCGAGGGGAGGTTCTCCGGCTGGATCCTGAGCTCGGCCGCTGCATCCTTCAGGAGCTGCTCGGTCCCCTGCATCGCTTCGATCGCCGCTCGACCGGCGGCGAAGACGATCCGCTCGATCCCGTCCTGGATGTGTTCGACACCGAGGATCTTGATCACGCCGATCTCGCCTGTCGTCCGGACATGCGTGCCGGCGCAGGCCTGGATCTCGCTGCCGACCTGGACCACCCGGATCCTCGCACCAGGGGGCACCCCTCCCTGGTAGAGGGTGAAGCCGTATTTCTGCTCGGCTCGCTGGCGTTCCTCCTGCTTGATATAGACCGGCTTGTTGTTCTGGAGAATCTGGTTCGCCCGGAGTTCGATCCTCCGGAGCTCGTCCTCGGTGATGTGCTTGAAGTGCCTGATATCCAGGCGGGCCGAGTCGGAGCCGTTCTGCGAGCCTGCCTGGTGGATATGGGCGCCGAGCACCTCCTTTGCCCCATGCAGCAGGATGTGGGTTGCGGTGTGATGGCGCATCAGGGACCATCGGCGCTCTTCGTCCACCATGCCCTTGACCCGGTCACCACGCTTCAGGACCCCTCCCGTCACCCGATGGAGGATCACCTCCCCCATTTTCGTGACATCTTCGACCCGGACCATCGATTCCGTCGTGAGGAGCGTGCCCGTGTCGGCGGGCTGTCCGCCTCCCTCGGGGTAGAACAGGGTCTGGTCCAGGACCGCGAACCCGTCGAAGAAGTCGAGCACGATCGCCTCGAACTCGACCTCGCAGGGCTGTTCGTAGTAGAGCGCCCTTGTCGCCGGAAGAGACCCGATGCGCGGTTCGTACCGGGCCATCGGGTCGTCACCGCTCTCCTTCTGACTCTCCGAATGCATCGAGGCCACGAGCGAGTAGAAGTTATCAGGCAGTTCGACGACCGCTCCTTCGGCAGCCGCCACCTCGCGGATCAGCTCCGCCGGGAGACCGTGCGAGTCGTAGAGGGTGATCACCTCGGAGAGCGGAACCTTCTCGGCCTTCTTCTTGTAGGACGATGCCACCTTCTGGATGATGCGGGTCCCCCGTTCGATCGTCGCGCCGTACTTCTCGGTTTCACGCTCGACGATCTCTCGAATGACATCGATCGACTGCTCGAACTGCTCTTCGCCGATCGCCGACACCTGCCGCTCGACAAGGTCGGCCAGCGATAGGTCGAGCCGCAGGTCGTTCATAACGCGCAGGGTGCGCCTCAGGACGAGACGGGCGAGGTAGCCCTCACGGACGTTGGACGGCACGATGCAGTCCCCGAGCATGTAGGCGAGGCACCGCGAGTGATCGGCGATCGTGTAGACCTGCTCGATCGGGGTGATCATCTTGGTGAGCCGGTCGATCGGGACGTCGATGGCGGCGGCCACCTTCTTCCGGAGGGCGAAGAGGTTCGGGCCGGAGATGTCCATCAGGCCGGCGAACTTCGCGTTGAGGGCGAGGATCTTGGTGTAGTTCTTGTCGGCGAGATGGTGGTCCAGGCCCGCCTCCGAGAGGAGGGACGAGACCAGGTCGGGGAAGACCGCGTCATAGATCGTCGGCGATCCCGATGATGCCCAGGTGAGGCGTTCGAGGCCGTACCCGGTGTCCACGATCCGGTTCGGCATCGGGTAGTAGAGTTTCCCCTCGAGCTCGACCGGCGGCTCGCTGGTCCGCTGTCGCCCGAGCGACATAAAGACGAGCGTGGCCACCTCGAGACCGCCGATCAGCACCTCCACCGAGGGGCCGGCATTGCCGCCCCCGAC
>CAYLUL010000034.1:405-777 GCA_964386835.1 uncultured Methanospirillum sp. | reverse complement strand
TTGTAGGTGACCCGGGTCAGATCCCCGCCGATCGACGCGAGGAACTGGTCGCAGAGCTCGACGGTCCGGTCTTTCCAGTAGATCTCGGTCGCCGCGTTGTTGAACGCATGGTGAGCCATCATCTCGAAGAGGGTGAGGTGCCTGCCCGATCGTCCGACCGAGTCGAGGTCGTTGAGGCGGATGCACGGCTGCGAGATGGTGAGGGGGTTTGCTGGTGGCGGGACGAGGCCGCCGGTCACGAACGGCTGGAAGTCCGCGATCGACGCGATCGTCAGGTAGATATCGTCGCGCCAGCGCGCGGCGACGGGGTAACGGTCGATCCGGGTATGCTCGTGCCGCTCGAAGAATGAGAGGTAGGCCTCGCGCATCTCG
>CAYLUL010000034.1:0-395 GCA_964386835.1 uncultured Methanospirillum sp. | reverse complement strand
TGCGAAGACCGGGTCCCCGATAAACGAGTACGGCTCGCACGGGGCGTCACCGCAGACCTGTCGTTCCGGATCCCGACTCCAGAACGCTGATCCGCAGCTGGTGCAGATGCGCCGCTCGAATCCCTCGGATCTGAAGTACTCGAGCTGATAATCCTGGTCACTCATGAAGGCTCACGTGTACTTGCTAAA
Source organism: uncultured Methanospirillum sp. (assembly GCA_964386835.1). GTDB lineage: Archaea > Halobacteriota > Methanomicrobia > Methanomicrobiales > Methanospirillaceae > UBA288. Next base: position 206 of record CAYLUL010000034.1, on the reverse strand, counting down.
TTGCGGCTGGACTCGATAAATACTGTGCGCTCTTTCCGTTTCAGTCAAGGGCCGCGTGGTACCAGAGATCATATTCCTCGCAGGCGTTGGTGAGGATGGCGATCCGGGCCGCGAGCTGGTGCCAGCAGAAGGCGTTCGCGATGAGGGAACGGTCGCAGGTGCAGAGCTCTTCTTCGACCATGTACTCGTCGTTCGTGCCCACGACC
>CAYLUL010000033.1:9013-16502 GCA_964386835.1 uncultured Methanospirillum sp. | reverse complement strand
TGACCGAACGGCCGAGGTCATGCAGCATACCCCCCGCCTCCAGGAGAGAACGATCGAAGAGGGGGTCGTCGCCGGCGAGGGAGAGGGCGAGGGCGGTAACGGCCCTGCAGTGCCTGACGACACCCTCGTCACACCCGGCCGAGCGGAGGATGGTGGCCCAGTCACCCATTCCCAAGCGAGCTCGCGATCGACTCGCGCCGACGCCGGAGTGCAAGCAGGAGGATCTCGTTGTCGAAGTGCGACATCGGCGAACCGCAATCAGGGCAGGCGAAGTCGGAATCCATCGCCTGGTTGAAGGTGAGGAGAAGACCACACTGGCCACAGCGATAGAAGTCGTTCTCCTCTTCGAAGCGCTCTCGCGACCGCAATTTCTCGAGGATCGTCTCCATCTCCTCGGCAAGGGCGACGGGTATGTTATCGAGCCTGAGCCGCCAGAGGTAGGTCAGCCACCCCGTCTCGTTGTTCTTGATTCGGCGGTACTCCGCCAGCCGCCGCTCGTACAGCGTGTAGAGCGTGTGCCGCACTGAATTGAGATTAATCTGCGTCTGTTCGGCGAGATCCTCATCGCTGAACTCTCCCTCTTCAGGAAACCGCTCGATCAGCAGAAGCCCCTCGTCGCCAATCAGCCGATGCAGATATGCAGCGACAGCGGGCTGTTCCAGGATCTCAGCGATGGCTACCATCGCTCCATATATGTACGCACGCCCGTTATATGCTTATCCAGCCTGGCAAGGACGTCGTTCTCCGTCGACCCGGTCGTCCGCACTGAGACAACGGCCCCCCCCGCCTGGATCGGCGTTCCGAGGTTGGGTATGTCGGCGACCCAGGGTGCAAGCGAGGAGAGGTCGTCCACGACCACGAGGTCACGATCGGCGAAGATGATGCAACGGGCGGCGAACTGCCGGGGAACCGGGCGGGATGCCGGCAACCGGCCCTCACAGGCATCGATATGGAGCTTTACCAGGTTCAATTCCGTTGCCGCCTCAACGGTCTCAAGCGTCCCCTGGAACCGCGGGTTCACCTCGATGGCGATTGGTGTGCCGTTCCCGTCGGGGAGGACGAAGTCCACGCCCACTGCCCCGACACAGCCGCTCGCCCCGATGATCGTCTCCGCTATCGTCGCCATCTCCTCTGCCAATGGGTGGTCGCAGGGTGTCACTGAACCTGCAAATCCGAAGGACATCTCGCCACTGCCCCGCAGGAGCTGCCGGTTCGTCGCCACCGCGACGGCGCGCCTCCCATCCGCGATGCAGGAGACCGACGCAGGTGTGCCCTCGACCACCTCCTGGAGGAGGTACGGCTGTTCGGGGAAGAGACTTCGCCAAGCCTCGAACTCCGCCTCCGACGAGATGATCGCGTTCCTCCAGCCCCCTGAACCGTGCACCGGCTTCGCCATGGCCGGGTACTCTCCCGGAGAGAGCCGGCGGGGTGCCCGAACGCCGAGGTCTTCGAAGAACGTTTGGGTCTCTCCCTTGTCGAGAAACCGTGCGGCCACCGCCAGCGGGCTGCTGAGACGGCGTGCAGGGAGGTCGAGCAGCTCGGCGCCCGAGCCGGCAAGGACTCCGTCGACTTTATGGCGACGGATCGCCTCGCCGGCTAGCGCCGCGAGCTCCTCGAGGGTCTCGAACCGACGGCACTCCTCGGCAACGGCAACCAGATCCCGATCGCAGAAATGATCGATGGCGATGACACGGTACCCTGCATCGCGGGCGGATGCGGCGATGTGCCGGGTGGCAAAACCGGCGACCAGGAGACAGGGGGTCACTGCACCTCCGTCGGTCCCTCCGCGAGCTTGCCATGGGCGCTCGGGATGACCCGGATCTTTGCTCTGGGGAACTCCGCGTCGAGCTCGCGCCCCTCGAACAGGCGGTCGAGGAAGACCGCGAGCCCGGCGATCTCGGAGTGAGGCTGGTTGGTGACCGCAATGTTGTAATCGGCCAGGCCGTAGACCTCGCCCGGCACCTTCTCGGCGCCGACGACAGCCAGAACGCGGTCGTGGGAGCGGACCTCATCGATCACGGTGGGAAGGTTCAGCCCGTACATGGTCAGATGGACGACCACGCCCCCGCTGGCCTTCCAGTCGGTGATACACCGCCGCCACTTCACGTTGTTCTCGGCCTTGAAATTCCCGCCCCAACGGTCGACCACATCCGCGATGGACCGGATCACGCCGGCATCGTCGGCGGCAAGCATGAACTGCCCGGCCCCGAGGGCCCGAGCGGTCAGGCCGACGTGGGTGGTGACGCGCTGGTCCCGCTCCGGCCGATGGCCGAGCCGGAGGACCGCAGCCTCACGCGTCATCGGCCCTCCGGGCACGCACGACGCCGTTCTCGAGCACGAACGGCAGGTTATCGGTATACCGGACCTGGCAGGCGAGGAACGATTCCTGGATCGACATCGGCCGTACCCGATCCCCGTCACGGCCGATCAGGAGGGCTCTCTCGAGTCGAACGAGCGATGCATCCACCGCCTCCCGGGTAACACCGACCGCTTCGGTCAGTTCTTCCAGGGTCGCGCCGTTCCGGCGGGAGAGGAACGTATAACAACACCAGTCGAGGTCCGCGTCGCGCATCCATATCTGGTGTGTCGGGCGAGGTTATAGGGGTGGCCGCTTCGCTCACGGTCGGGTCGGATAAAAACACAAAAAGTATTATCACTATTATTCAATTTCCTGTTCAATATGACCATCACGCGATATGGGCTCGTCCTGGCCCTGACACTCCTTCTCCTCGCTGGCACCCCGGGTTGCACGGCGCCCGGCGATGCAAATTCGTCGGAGAATGGGACGGCAGAGGCTGCAACAGCATCGCCAATAGAGGACGGGGCCTGGGCCGATGCTCAGAACACCGGAACGATCAGATCCATGAACGCGTACCTGGCGGCATACCCCTCAGGCGTGCACGCAGCAGAAGCGCGTCGAGGGATGGACGAGCTGCGGAACAACTCGACGCCGTACGACGTCGCGGTTCGGACTGGCAGGGCGGATGCGCTGGAGACCTTCCTCACCGAGTATCCCGGTCACACGAATGAATCCGACGCCCTCGCCGGGATACGGGCTCTTCGCGAGCAGGATGTCCGATCGCTGGATACCCTTGCCCGCAACGAGCAGGTTGACCTCGAGATCTCGGGGTCGAAGAGTGTCACCAGGATCTCGCTCACCGTCACCTCGCGCATGGAGCAAGCGGTCTCATTCACGCTTCCCGTGGGGACGATCTTTCGACCGGTCAACACACAGCATCACGATGTGATCACCCTGATGGCGGTCCAGACCCTCAACCAGACGCTCACACCGGGTGAAACGCTCCACCTCACACTCCCGGTGGCCCTGCTGGGAACCAGGGGGATCGACGCGACCGACGCCCAGCTCGAGATCCGCGCCGATCGCCCGCCCGACACCAACGGGCTCCTCCGTCTCCTCCCTGCATTGAAGAGTGCGTCCCCGGACACGGCGGCGGCGCAGGCGGCGGTCTGGATCGTGACCGAGAACGCGAACTACCGACAACTCGGAGTCCTCATCGACACGAAGGACAACAGCCGGGTGATCGGCCCTGCCGAGACGCGCGAGGCGCTCGATCTCCTTCGGAGCGCCGGGTTTACGGTGGAGAACCGCCCGATCTGGAATGACCGGGGACAGTTTCTGAACAATTGACGGGGCCGACAGATGCTTCGAGCTCGTTGATGACACAATCCCGAATCCGCCGGATCAGTGGGCACCGATCCGACACTTCTCCAGTCGTGGAGTCGACAGATCGTCACGTCTGAGACCGAAGTGACGGAGTTCAGAACGGCGGATAGCAATCCACCTTCTCGAAACGGGCTGGGTTAGACTCAGTCACTCGGTTCTTTCTCCTTCTTCCTGATCAGGAGCTGGAAGACCTCGAGACCGAGGAGCGCGGCGGCTGCCTCGGCATAGGCCTCCTCGATCCGGCCCAGGAGCCGTGCGGTACCGGCGCGAGTGGTCCGGATACCGACCCGCTCGGCCCGGGTGACGAGCCCGTCCGCCTCGAGCGTGCCGATCAGGGGCAGGACGTAATAGTGCGGCACACCGAGGCGCTCGGCGATCCGGCGGGTGGTGGGAAGGCGTATCAGCATCCCCTCGGTCGTGAACTCGAGCCCGAGCGCGTGGTCCTCGTTGAGCGCGATCGAGAGCATCGCGTCGACGACCGCGTCGAGCGTTGGTGCAGGCATAAAAAGAGGATGGGATGTGGGACTACTTCTTGGTGCCGTGCTCACCCTCGGGCATCGGCGAGAGGTAGACGAGCTCGGCGCCCAGGTCGGAGGCGATCTGTTCGAGCTCGGTCTTGCGCCAGTGGTGCGCATAGACTTTGAGGTCACCGCCGGTGACGGCGAGCACGATGTATCGGGGCTGGCGGACACCCTCCCCGACTTTGGTTCGTTCGCGGACATAGATCTTCATCTCAATCACACCAACTGATATACCAGTTGATACACCTGCATATTCATCTGGGACTACATATATGTATGCATATGACTGGGAAACGCCACCGGATTGAGCTCGCATCAGGCCTCAGCCAGGAGACCCTTGTGCGCCAGGGACTGATGGAAGAGATCGGCGAGGCCGGTACGCTCAGGATCACCCCGAACCTGAACGTGATCAAGCTCGGTGGTCACGGGGTGATCGACTACGGCAAGGCGGTGATGCACCCGCTCTGCACCGAGATCGGGGAGCTCTCACGCACGGATGACGTGATGGTCGTGACCGGTGGAGGCGCGCGTGTCCGCCACATCATGGAGGTGGGGATCGACCTCGGGATGCCCACCGGCGTACTGGCGGAACTCTCGGCCAAGATCTCCGAGCAGAACGCAATCATGGTGGCGCTCCTCCTTTCGGCCTGGGGCGGCACGAGGATCCATTCCCCCGACCTGCTCGAGCTTCCGACCCTCCTCCGTCTGGGCCAGCTCCCCGTCACCCACGGGACGCCGCCCTACGGCCTTTACGAGCACCCGGCGCGGATCGGAGCGATCCCACCGCACCGGACCGACACCGGGGCGTTCCTGATCGCCGAGGTGATGGGAGCACGATGCTGCGTCCTCGGCAAAAACGTCGACGGTCTTTTCACAGCAGACCCATTCACGCATCCCGACGCCGAACTGATCACCGAGATCCGCGCAGAAGAGGTGATCGAGATGAAGCTCGATGACCTCGTGCTGGAGCGAATGGTGCTCGACCTGATGCAGCAGGCGGTTCACATCCGGGAGATCCGGATCGTGAACTGCCATGTACCTGGAAATATCACCGCAGCCATTCGCGGGGAGCGGCTCGGGACCGTGATCAGGGCGTAACCCGTCATGCTCCCGGGAGGGATCATGCCCTCTCCGGGTGCCGAATTTCCGAGGGTCGTAAAGGGAAGGCTTTTCCAGCCGAAACAGAAGACATCTACACGGGAAACGGCGGGACGCATGAAACGAAACACCTTCTACCTCCTCATCGGCGTCACGGCGTTGCTCCTCGTCGGCATCCTCTACGCCGCGATCCAGCTCTCATGGCCGGCGCTCATCCAGGGCTCTTTCCTCGTCGCAGTCCTGGCGATATACGCCCTGAAGCGAACCGTCGATGAACCGGTGGAAGACGAACGGACGAGCGTGATCACCCAGCACGCGGCGGTGGCAACACTCGGGATCTTCTGGGTCATCTTCTTCATCGTCAGTCTGGGCCAGGTGGTCATCTCGTTCAGCACCCCGCTTGGGTTTCATTTTCCGCCGCCTCCTGGCCTGGCACCGCCACCGTCCGAGAACTTTCTCCACGTGGGAAGGCTCGGCATCATGCAACTGGGACTTCTCGGCCTGATGATCGTCCTGTACGGAGGCTTCCGTATCTACTACGCCCGCAGATTTGGCGACTGGGAGTCGGATGAAGAATAAGATCAGGGTCCACCGGGCGGAGCGCGAGATCACCCAGGAACAGCTCGCGAACAAACTGGGTGTCACTCGACAGACGATCATCGCGATCGAGAAGGGTAAGTACGACCCCTCCCTCTCACTCGCCTTCCACATCGCGCGCTTCTTCAACGTCCGGGTCGACGAGATCTTTCTCGACGACGAGGATCTGTCAGGATCACGCTGATCCGGTCGTCCTTCGGCCGCAGAGGTCACCGCTTTCAAGATCTGTGCCTGAGGTTCGGCTCCGGATCCACAGGTTAAGATTATATGACATAATGTAAAATGTGTTTTACATATGCCAGAGAAGCGCCAGGGCCTCCTGGAACGGTATGCGATCGCGACGGGCATCATCTGCCTGCTCCTCCTCGCACTCGCCGTACCCGGGACGGCAGCAGAGAATACGACAGCAGCGGCGGGGGATTCCACCTCAAGGGATACCACCACCACCGGGACTCAGGTGGCAATCGTGAGCACGACGCTCAACCCCGGCACCTTCTTCACCGGCGATACCGGCACCCTCACCGTGAAGGTGACCAACCAGGGGACATCCGCGGTTCGCATCTCACGAGCAAGCATTCACTCGAGCGACTTCGACTTCCTGAACGAGAAGACCTACACCACCGTCGGCACTCTCGAGGCGGGATCGAGCCGCGAACTGACCTTCACACTCCGGGCACGGAGTGGCGACGGCGTCTACTACCCCGAGGTCCAGCTCGACATGGGAGACGCTGGCTCGATCAAGTACGCCGTGCCAATCCGGGTGGATAACAGCCCCCTCCAGGTATCCCTCGTGAACGCTCCCAGCACCTACATGCAGGGCCAGAAGAACACCGTCACGGTCGCGGTCTTCAACCCACGGCAGAGCACGGTGAACAGCGTTGTCGTCCGAGCCTCCGGGGAAGGGCTTAACGTCTCCGATACAGCGGCATTCATCGGGTCGCTCGGACCCGACCAGTCCAGGAACGTCACCATATCGATCACACCCGCCCAATCCACGAACATGACGCTCGATGTCTCGTTTACCAACGGGATGACCGACCGGTCCACCGTCCTAACCATACCTATGACGATCGGTGACCGGTCGACGGCGGCAGCGCCTGTGGTAAGCGACGTCGAGGTGACGAACACCGGAGGCACATACACTGTCACCGGCGACGTCACGAACGCCGGCATCAACGACGCGCGTGTCGTCGTGGTAACGGTCGGCAGTCCGGCCAAACCGGCAGACCCCAACCGGCTCTACGTGGTCGGGTCCCTCGAGTCCGACGATTTCGCCTCCTTCGAGCTGAACTTCCGGGCCTCCGGGGTCTCGACGGTCCCACTCCTCGTCCAGTACAAGGATGAGGACGGAAACAGCATTCGATATTCCGCGATGAAAAAAGTTATGGTGGAAATCAACAAACTGCCGATTTCCAAGGATCAGAAAACGGCAATTGCCAGGGCGATAGGGTGGAGCGAAAAGAATATCGCAAGGTATAAGCCCGATTTATCGGATAGCATTTGTGCAGCATTGAAAAAAGCAAATCCCGCAAGATATGCAAGTAGTATGCAATCCTTAATTTATAATGATATAAGAATGGCATTGCAA
>CAYLUL010000033.1:0-9003 GCA_964386835.1 uncultured Methanospirillum sp. | reverse complement strand
GATCTCCGGGGGGAGCGGCGGCAATAGCACCGGAGGAGCGGTGAGCGGCAACTCCGCGGCAGGTGGTTCACCGGAGGGCGGTCCCGGTGCGATGGGCGGCGGCATGATGGGTGGACTCTTCGGCGGAGGTCGCCCCGGCAGCAGCACCGGCGGATCATCGATCCCGGTCCTCCCGATCGCCGGCGTCCTCGTCCTCGTGCTGGTCCTCGGTGTCGCCTGGAAGAAGGGCTGGATCCAGAAGGCGCGCGGACGGCTCCAGAAGAAGGAGTAAGCCGGATGTCACCGGCACCCATCATCGAGCTCGAGGAGGTGACCAGGGTCTACTCTCTCGCCTCCGGCGACGTCGTCGCCCTCGATCATGTCACCCTCTCCATCGCGGAGGGGGAGTTCGTTGCGATCATGGGCCCCTCGGGGTCGGGAAAGTCGACCCTGCTCAACCAGATCGGCTGTCTCGACGTTCCAACCTCGGGCCAGCTCCGCATTGCCGGAAAGGAAGTCGGCGAGCTCTCCGATCATGAACTGACCGAACTCAGGCTCCGCACCCTCGGGTACATCTTCCAAAAGTTCAACCTGATCCCGCTTTTGACGGCGTACGAGAACGTGGAGTACCCCTACCTGATGATGCACCGCCAGAATGATGTCACGGGACGGGTCAGCCAGCTCCTCGCCTCCTTCGGGATCGATGAAGCGCTCGCCGCTCATCGGCCCGCGGAGCTCTCGGGAGGCCAGCAGCAGCGCGTTGCGATCGCGCGTGCCCTCGTGAACGACCCGCCGATCCTGATCTGTGACGAGCCGACGGGGAACCTGGATACGAAGACCGGGACCCAGATCATGGAGACCCTCTCCAACCTGAACCACCGCGGGCGGACCATCGTCATCGTGACCCATGATCCAACCGTGGCCACCTATGCAGAGCGCACGATCACGATCCGGGATGGGAAGGCCTCATGAAGCAGGGCGGCATCGTCTTCCAGCTCGCCGTGCGCAGCATCCGCCTCAATCTCCTTCGCTCGCTTCTCGCTGCCCTCGGGATCGTGATCGGGGTGATCGCGATCGCCGCCATGGGCATGATGGGCGCGAACATGACCCTGATGGTGAAGGACCAGATGTCCGAGATGGGCAATGTACTCACCGTCACCCACGATGCCGGCACGAGCGGGGGAGGCGGTAACAGCGGAGGAAGCGGCATTGGCGGTGGCCCCCCCGGGATGGGTGGTGATTCGAACGATGATGACGATGATGAGAACTTCATCAGCGAGTCTCAGTTCAAGGCGATCCGGAGCGCGGTGGGTTCGAACGGCACCGTCTATACCGTGCACAGCACGAACGACGTGTTCTCTGCTGGAACACGGGACGGTCGTGCAACCGTGTACGGCCTCGATCCCGAGGTGCTCCCCGAGATCCTGAACCTTTCAGACGGTACGTATCCGCGGGGAGACACCGGCGCGCTCGTCGGCGCTTCCCTGGCCGAACGGTTTAACCTGACGCTTGGGAGCCGGCTCTCGCTCGGCGACGAGGACGAGGGAGCGCACACCGTTCGCGTGGTCGGGATCATCGAGGAGCGGGGGATGTCGTTCGACCTCTCGACCGATATGGCCATCATCCTCTCCGACGAGTCGTACACGAGTTTCTATGGTGACGAGAAGGAATACGACCAGGTGAACGTCGTCCTCGAAGATATCGACAATGCCGATGCAACCTCGACATCGATCACGGACAAGCTGAACGCGAAGAAGACGCAGGTTCGTGTCAGTGATGCCAGCCGGATGCTCGAGACGATCACCTCGACGATCGGAACGATGACCACGTTCGTGATGGCGATCGCCGGGATCTCGTTGCTCGTGGCGGCGGTCTCGATCTTCAACGTGATGATGATGTCCGTGACCGAACGAGTCCGCGAGATCGGGATCATGCGGTCTCTCGGGACCCAGCGGCCCGAGATCCTGAAGATGTTCCTGTACGAGTCCGCGATCCTGGGATTCACGGGGTCGCTGATCGGTGCTGTCTGCAGCTTCGGGATCGGGTACCTGGTGGTCGTCAGCCTGCTTGGTTCCGCCGACCACTTCTTCGAGTTTGGGAGCCTGGTGTATCTGCCTGCTGCAATGCTCGTTGGCACGGTGATCTGCATCCTGTCGGGCCTGTACCCGTCCTGGCGAGCGGCACACCTGGACCCGATCGAGGCCCTCCGGGCCGAATGAGCGGCGGGACAGCGCAGGGGACGGGGACCCCCCTTCCCCGTCGCGTTGTCTTGCGGTCGTCGATGAGAGAGACGGCACCATCGACTGAGCCCGGTGCCCTCCGATCAAAATCGGTCCTCCGAAATCGTCTCACCCCGTGAAGGGCGAAACACGGGTCAATCGATGAAAGGGAAAAACGCATTCGTGCGTCCAGGCACCCCGCCGCTGAAGGAAGTGGTCTCCGATCACGACCGTACCTGGCCCTGAACCCTGTTTGAAACGGGGTCAAGAGGCCGGCGATGACGCAGCGAACACTCCCGGACGAGCGGTCGAAGTGGACAGGGGTCTTGGGAGGCCGATTGGGCGAGACCTCGCGGTGGGAGTGCCTGGTGTGATCAAAAAAACGGACGGAAAAGAGGGTGATCAGAGGCCGATATCCAGGTGCTTGAGGAGCTCCCGGATATTGAGCCAGATGATCAGCTCGTTTTCGTCTCGCCCTTTGCCCCTGCCGGGGCGTTTCAGGATGCCGAGAATCGCGCCCTCATCACCGCCGAACGAAACCGAGGTGTGGTCGATGCAGTCAGGCTCGAAAGTGGAGACCGAGCTGACATCATCGACGAGGATCCCGGTCTTTGAGCGAGTGATCGCCTCATCCAGGACGATAATTCGCCTCGTATCTCCCTCGGAGTCCTCCGAATCGTCGATGGCGAGCCGTTGTTTCAGGTCGATCAGGGTCGTGATCTCACCCCGAAGATCGATGATCCCCTTGACGAACGAGGGGGCGCTCGGGAGCCGGGTTATCGAGGTGTGTTCAACCACCTCCTTCACGTCAAAGAGATCGATGGCAAACCGACCTGTGCCGAGGACGAACTCGACCACCTGTATCACCTGGGGACCTTCGGTCGACCTGTCGGGGGACGGTGTGATCCTCTCGGGGGTGTCCATATCAAACACCGCCGTCACTCGACCTTGAATCGACGGTTCGCCTGCATCGCTTCTGCGGCGAGCTGCCCCACATGGTCCATCATGCTCGCGATCTCATCCAGGGCGGCCGACGACTCCTCGGACGCCGATGCCGCGACAGTGACCTCATCTGCCGTCCCCTGGATGAGCACCGCCACCTCGCTCATGCTGGCCGTCACCTCCTCTGTGGTCGCTGCCTGCTCCTCGGTTGCAGCGGCGATATCGGCTGCGCCCTGGGCAACCCCGTCAACGGCGGTCGCAATCCGGTTAAAGGCCTGGAGCGTCTCCTTGACCATCGTCGCCCCCTGGTCGACCGTGCTCTTCGACTCTTTCATCGCCTGGGAGGCATGCTGGGTGCTGTTCTTGAGGTTGCCGATCATCCCCTCGATCCGTTCGGCCGAGTTTCTCGATTCCTGGGCGAGAGATTTGACTTCGGCAGCGACGACGGCAAAGCCTCGTCCGGCGTCACCTGCGCGCGCGGCTTCGATTGCCGCGTTCAATGCGAGCAGGTTCGTCTGGTTCGCCAGCTCGCGGATCAGCTCGACGATCTTGGTGATCTCCCCCATCTGTTTCTCAACGTCGGCGACAATTTCGTAGACTTTCGCTGAGGAATCCGAAATCTCGCTCATGCTCGTCTCGGTTCGAGCAGCAAGAGCGGCGCCGGATTTCGAGAGTTCGTTCGCTTCGCGCGACCGGGTCAGCACCATATCCATACTGGAGGCGATCTCCTCGACGGACGCGGACAGGTCCTGCATCGCCTGGGTGATCTGTGAGATCCCCTGAGAGGCCTGCTCGGCGTTGGCGCTGACCTTCGTCATATTTTGAGCGACCTGCTGCACGCCCGTCGAAGCGTCGTGAACGTTGTTGCGAGCGCTGTCCGTGCCCTCGGTCATTCGCTGCATCCGTACGTTGACGTCCTTGATGTTGACCTGGAGGGCCCCGATGATGCTGCGCACTGCGTCCCGCAGGCGAGAGATCTGCTCATAGACCTCCCTGGTGGCATCGTCCGGCTCGGACAGCTGGTACCGGGGAGTGAGGTCGCCGGAGGCGATCTTCTCGTAGATCCCGATCAGACCGTCGATCTCACGTGCCATGAAGAGCTTGCTCTGGGTGATGACCGTCACGTCCATGTAGTTGATATGGATGAATTCGATCTCTCCGGCTTCATTGTAAAGCGGGATGTTCGTTCTCATTATTACGAACGTTCCCCCCGGCGTTTTGAGCGTGGATTCGCCCTTTGTCACCCGTTTCAACCTGAGAGCATCGCCGATCGATTCTCCCGAGTCGCTGAGATAGCTGATCATATTTTTGTCGCGGAAATCGGTGACCTTGATCCCGAGAATGCGCTCCCGCGGGTAGCCGATGATTCGGCAGAATTCGTCGTTTACATCAAGGATGCTCAGACCGTCATCGAGAATGATCTGTGCGAGCGGGCTGCTATGGAACATCTTCAGGAAATCTTTCAGTTCAGGCATGGATAATCATCCCAGGGGGGCAATGGAGCGTTCGTAGATGCTGTTCAGAACCTGGGCGAGGCCGGTGTACATCGCCGCCAGGCCGCAGATGATCCCTTCGTACCCGGCCAGGATGGTGATCGCCGGGTTGCCGAGCAGATCTCCCGCCGCCAGCAGGAAGAAGAGTATGGTCACCGTGGCGAAGACGAACTGGAGAGCCCGGTTCATCCGCAATGTGGCGACGAACAGGGGCACGGAAAAGACGCCCCACATGAAGAGATACGCCCCCATACCGGTTGCTTCCGTGGTCGACGCGACGCCGAGTTTGGGGAGGACAAGCAGCACGACAAGCGAGATCCAGAAGAGGCCGTACGACGTGAAGGCCGTAGTGCCGAAGGTGTTGCCCTTCTTCCATTCCATGATGCCCGCGATAACCTGGGCAAGCCCTCCGTAGCAGAGCCCCATCGCGAGGATCATCGATCCCAGGCCAAAGTATCCGGCGTTATGCAGGTTGAGCAGGACCGTAGTCATCCCGAACCCGATCAGCCCGAGCGGTGCCGGGTTGGCCGTGGCATCGCCGATCTGGATCGGCGTGTCCCGCGATGCGAGGGTCAGATCGGTCATTACCACCACCTCGTCTCGATCGAAGGTGGCGTACGTGTCGGGCACAGGCGGGATGTTCCCACGCAGGGAACACGGAGCTCCCCTGGTCCCTGGTGGAACGCTCCGGGCAACAGCGCTCTGTGTTGGGTCGTGCATCGGAACATGACCGGAGGCGAGATCATCGGACGACTGAGCCCGTGAGGATCCTGGATACTCCCTGAACCCATCACGTGAAATGCGGAGATTGGAATCATATTCGGTTCCTCCTTCATGAGTATACTGGCCGCGATGACGCAGTCGAAGAGGACTTCGTCCGGGTCACCGAACCATTCGTGGTTTTAACAAAATCATGATATGCCGTTTACTAATATAAAAATATATTTACAAGTGATGATTAAGAATGCCAAACGGAAATGACCATCACTGCGTCCTGATGAAAGCCTGTCACTTCGGTCTCATGATGCTGCAGCCGAAAAGACGATATCGACGAGTTTTGAGTTGGAGGACGAACATACCACCCGATGCGCGGAGCTCCTGTATCTTTGGCCATCTCCGTGCATTGGATCCAGGCGACCCGCCCGCCGTGCGCACCTCGCCTCCGCCAAAAAAAACGCGATCGGACCTGCCTCACAGGTGACGGATCCGCTGAATATGATGCGGGGTCGATCATCAATACGGCCGGCCAGCGATCTGAACCCATCAACCCGAGGGACTCAGGTCCTCACAGGTCGGACGTTCGTTCCTGCGAAAAGGGGGTCACCCGGGTGCGACCCCCTGAAAAGAGGCGCCACGTGCATGGTACTCCCGGAATCAACAGTGCCGCGATCCGGTGACCGATGGAACCGCCCGATTGGTTTCGGATCGAATGCGTGTTCTCGGCCCCTCGATGAGTGAAGCGGCGGTGTTCGCCCGCCCCACGAACCCTCCATCTCCTTCCCTTCAGGGAACCCGAGATCGACGGTGGTTGAACAGCGCCGTGGTTCATGAACCGGGAGCAGCCCCATCACGGATGGATCGGGCCAGACACCCCCAAGGATCATCGTGTCCCGATGGACATCACGGGCAGGGACCAGGCAGGAGTCCAACGAATCGTGCACCGATCACGAACAGAATAATGATCCATCCCGGTCAAGCGCCCGCACGCGACCGTCCTCACATCGCTTCAGGGAACACAAAGCGATCCAGAAAATAGAGATACGGAGGTGTTACTCCGGCCCGTTGTCTTTCTTCGGCGGGAGCTTGATGTCGATCCCGTACTTCGCTGCATTCGCGTCGGCGATCGCCTGGATCTTCGCGATCTCCTCGGTCACCGGCGCCGGCTTGAAGAGGTGGCGGAAGCGCTTCTGCTCCTTCAGATACTCCTCGACCGGCTTGCGGACGACCTTCTTCACCTTCGTCACCTCGCCGTCGATCATCTCGTAGTTGACCCAGAGCCCGGTCTCGATCGCGAGCTTCCCGATGGCGATCGTCCGGGAGCCGTCGTAGCCCCATCCTGTGCAACAGGGGGCGTGCACCTGGACATAGCAGGGGCCGGGCGTGTTGATCGCCTTCTCGACCTTCTGCATAAAATCCGCAGGGTACGAGACAGAGGCGGTTGCCACGTACGGAGCCCCATGCGCCGCGAGGATCCGGGGCATATCCTTCTTCGGACGCTTGTTGCCTGTCGAGACTTTTCCGGCGGGGCTTGTCGTGGTCGAGGCGTCGTAGGGGGTCGCACCCGAGCGCTGAATCCCCGTATTCATGTAGGCCTCGTTGTCGTAGCAGATGTAGGTGATGTCGTGGCCCCGTTCGAACGCACCCGAGATGCAGAGCACCCCGATATCGAGTGTCGCGCCGTCGCCAGCGATCACGACCACCTTCTCCTTTCTCCCCTGTACCTTGAGCGCCGACTCGATCCCCGACGCGACTGCCGATGCATTCTCGAAGAGGGAGTGGATCCAGGGCACCTTCCAGGCGGTCTCGGGATACGGGGTCGAGAAGACCTCCATGCAACCCGTGGATGAGACTACGATCGTCTCAGGGCCGGCTGCCTTCAGAAAAAGGCGGGCCGCGAGAGAGGCGCCACAGCCCCCGCAGGCACGGTGGCCGCAGTCAAAGAGTTCACAGGTCTTGTCGATCGCCATCTAGAGCACCTCCGTGCGGAGACCGTAGAAGCGGTTCCCATCGCCGACCTCGCAGGCCGCGACGATATTCTTGATATCCTCGATCCGGACGTCACGCCCGCCGAGGGCGAGGATGTAGTCGAGAACCGGCGTGGACATGCCGTAGAGGGCATCCTTCACCTCGAGCGCCACCGCGCCCCGCGCCGTAGCACCGCCGGCGCCGAGCGAGATGTTCTTGTCCAGGACGGCGATCCGGGAAACATGCGCGAGCGCTGCCCTGAGGTCCTCCGCCGGGAATGGGCGGAAGCACCGGAGCCGAACCAGACCCACCTTCTTACCCTCGGCCCGCATCTCGTCGATTGCATCCTTGGTCGTGCCACAGATCGAGCCCATCGCTACGAGCGCCGTCTCGGCGTCCTCCATCCGATAGGACTCGACGAGGTCAGAGTAGTCACGCCCGAACCGCTCGGCGAACTCGCGTCCAGCCTCGCGGATCACGTCGAGGGCCCGTTTCTGGGCCATGTCGTTCTCGTACCGGAATTCGAGGTAGTAGTCAGGCGTCGCGTACATCCCCATCGAGACCGGATTCGCCGCATCGAGCCGATACTTTGGGACGAACGGCGGCAGGTAGGCGTCGACCTCCTCCTGGCTGAGGATGAAGCCGTCGAAGCAGACCATCGTGGGCAGGAGCACACGGTGGTCCTCGGCGACACGGTAACCGATGTAGTGGAGGTCGACCGCTTCCTGGTTGTCCTCGGCATAGAACTGGAGCCAGCCCGAATCGCGGAGCGCGATCGAGTCCTGCTGGTCATTCCAGATCGAAAGCGGGGCGCCCATCGCCCGGTTCGCGATCGTCATCACGAGCGGCAGACGCATCCCCGCCATGTTGAAGCAGACCTCGAACATCAGGGCGAGGCCCTGCGAGGTGGTGGCCGAGTAGGCCCTTGCCCCGGTGGCTACGGCCCCGATACAGGCCGATAGGGCGGAGAACTCGGACTCGACCGTGATGTAGTCAGCGGCGAGCTCGCCGTTCGCGACGATCTCGGCGAGCGACTCCACGATGTGCGTCTGGGGCGTGATCGGGTAGGCCGAGACCACCTGCGGCCGGCAACGGCGTATCGCCTGTGCGATCGCGATCGAACCCTCCATGATCTCAAGTGCCATTACTTCTCCTCCTGGACCATCGTGATCGCCTTCTTCGGGCATTCCTCGGCACAGAGGCCGCAGCCCTTGCAATAGGTGTAATCTGGGACGAACTCTTTGTCATCCGTCTCACTGATGCAGCCCTCGGGGCAGACCAGCTGGCACATACCGCACTTCGAGCAGGCCTCATGATCGAAACGGGGGATGAAGACGCGCCACGAGCCGGTTCGGTTGTCCCTCGCCCGGCCGGGCGCTGCCGTGCAACCAACATTGAGCGCCATCAGGCCGCCCCCGCTTTCGCCGTCATCTCGTCGAACGCCCGGCGCGTCGTCTCGATGTTCTTCTCCGCGAGCGAGCCTGAAAACCGGTGGCGGAGCGCGCCGACAAGGGTCTCGAACGAGACCATGCCCGTCGCTGCGGCGAAGGCACCCATCAGGGCCGTGTTGGTGATCGGGAGCCCGAGTGTCTCGAGCGCGATCGTGGTCGCGTCGATCGTCAGGACGCGAACGCCCTCCGGCACCCCCTGCTCGATCGGCCGCTCAGTGTTGATGATCGCGATCC
>CAYLUL010000032.1:0-16749 GCA_964386835.1 uncultured Methanospirillum sp. | reverse complement strand
TCTCCATGGCCGCCAGCTACAAATGCGCGCGGTGCAAGCACAGGGTTGAGATTGATGTCAACGTGCGCTGCCCGTACTGCGGGCACAGGATCCTCTTCAAGGAGCGCGGGGCCGGGATCAAAGAGCTGAAAGCTCGATGACCCTGGTCTCGACCTCGCGCAAGGCGGCGCCTGGAATCCGGGCGCTCGCGCGCGGGCTCGCGTTCGCGCTCGAGGGACGATACATGGCACGGGGAAAAACCGGCCTGCGCGAACTCGTCACCCTCGACCGCACACTCTCACTCTTTATTCTGGAGACGGATGGTCTCCGGCTTCGCATGTACCAGGACGGAGAGCCCCGCCTCTCTTTCCGGGTCACCACCCACGAGGAGCGAATACGGTCCGACTCCTTCAACCGCAGACTTCTTGCCGCGGGCTGGGTGCGTTCGCTGCTTCCACCCGAACTCGATGCGAGGCCGCTCGACGATGGGTGGGACCTGGGATACGATGGGCCCCAGCGCCTCCAGTACCGCCTGCGGCTCGTTCCCGAGGAGGGCGTTGCCGGCGATGATGCCTGACGACCACGAAGCGGTCTTCCGCTTCTCGTCGCCGCGGGCTGCCGCCCTCCTCATCGCACTCGAGCCCGAACTCGCCGACGAAGAGGGGATGCGCTCCTCCGCCACGCTCAGGCTCGTCGATACCGACACCCTCGAGCTCATGGTGACGGCACCTGACATCCCATCGCTCCGCGCTGCCCTGAACATGTGGCTGCGGCTCGTCCGGGTGGCGGACGAGACAGCAGGACTCGCCGAAGAGCAGCGAAACGGCAGCGGACCGACCGTTGAGTAGACGCAGCCAAACAGAGAGCCTTATTTTTTCCGGGACACTACCTGGCTTCGTGTCACGCATCACGCGACTCCTGAAGTACGCCGGGGCTGCGCTCGTTGCCGCGTCCCTCGTCCTCTACGTCGTCCTCCCGATCGGTTTCGCCGCGTATGCCTCGCTCCGCCACCCGCACGAGGTAGGTGCACCGCCTGAGGGGTTCTCAGAGGTTGTCCTCACGGCCGATGACGGGATCCCGCTGACCGCCTGGTACACCCCCACGAAGAACGGAGCCGCGATCATCCTTCTGCACGGCGCCACGGATTCCCGTGAGGGCGTTCGGGGCCATGCAGCAATGCTCCGCGACGCCGGCTTCGGGGTGCTCGCCCCTGATCTCCGGGGGCACGGGGAGAGCGGAGGTCGCGGAAACGCCTTCGGATGGGAGGGCACACGGGATGTCCGCGCTGCCGTTGCCTACCTCGAGGCGCAGGGTGGCGTGCATGCGATCGGTGGTCTCGGCCTTTCGCTGGGGGGGGGAGGTCCTGCTTGGAGCGCTGAACGAAACGACGTCCCTCTCCGCAGTCGTTGCCGACGGGGCGACCCACCGCTGCACCGCCGAGTTCCTCACTGTCCCCGGGCGGGATAGCCTTCTTCGGAGCGGAGTGACCCGCCTCATGTACGCTGCGACCGGGACCTTCACCGGGGAGGACCCGCCTGTCCCGATCGTGGAGTCGATCGCCGGCGCACCGGACGCTCGCCTTCTCCTGGTGGCTGCCGGAGAGGAGCCTGACGAGGCCACATACGGCATGGCATTTGTCGAGGCAGCAGGACCGGGGAGGGCCGAACTCTGGGTCGTACCGGGCGCAGAACATACCAGGGGGTTCGGGCTCGATCCCGATGGATACTCCAATCGTGTCGCTGGCTTTCTCCGTTCGGCCCTGCTCTCCAGCCAGGACCGTTCGTAGATCAGCAATGAGCAGGCGGTGAGAAGAGCGCTCACTCACCGGCGTTCAGGTGACATTCGGAGCGAGGACGGCGGCGTTCAGGGCATCGACTTGTTGAACCTCGCTGGTCTCCTTCTGTGTGAAGGCGAACTCGCCGATCACTCGGACACCTTTTTCTTCGAGCGCACGCCGGAGCATCGGAAAGGTCTCGCCGGCCTGTGCACCACAGGTGGCGAAGAGCACGGCGTCCTTTCCAGAGGCCCCCTGGAGGGCATCGACCGCTCCATGAATCACCGGCGTCCCCCTTCCAGCCCAGACCGGTGTGCCGAGCACGATCCGTTCATACCCAGAGATGTCGATGGACGACGGCTCGATCGGGTCATGGTGCCCTCTGCGCGCACGGAGGACCCCGAGTGTGTAAGCTGTGATCTTCGAGTACGAGTGAAGGGGCTTTACCTCGAGGAGATCGCCGCCGCAGGCAGCCCTTACGCGCTCGGCCACTCCGCGGGTCACCCCCGAAAACGAATGATAGATGATAACTGTCTTCATGATTACCTCATCATCACTCCGATCCTGAAGAGTAATAAGGTCGCTGTCGTCGTTCACCTGGGGTGGATTGCTGCAAAGGCCAGGCCGCGAGAAGAAGTTCTCGGGCTTTATTACGCAGGCAGAAAAGGAAAAAAAAGGTTATGCTGTCTGGACCTGGGAGAGCGTCAGTTCCGCCACGGCGTGGCTGAACGAGAGCATCAACGAGTCCTCGGTCTTGCTCACCACGTGCGTCGTCCTGAGCGCGTAACTCGGGGTCGTGGTGTTGTCGTAGAGCGATGCCGGGTTTTCTGCGAAGGCGAGGACCATCTCGTCCCCGATCGTGGCGTTGGCAAAGTCACCGCCGAGCTGGTCGAACTGCTCTGCCGTGTAGTTCTGCTCCTCGGTGACGTTAGCATCGAGCCGGATCGACTTGGTCCCCCCCGGGTGCATCCCGACGACGCCCATCGAGATCGCGTTGTACTCCTGGCCGAAGAACGTGTAGTTGGTCCCGCTGCTCGGCGCGACGATCGGAACGGCCTTCATCGTCTCGTTGAACGGCAAACCCGCGTCGATCACGAGCGGCGACACGAGAAACACCGACCGGTTCTCCTTGATCGCGTTGGAGTAGATCGTCTGGCTGGTGGTCAGGATCGGCCGGTTCTGATCGTCGCGAATGGTCAAATCGGTCAGGACAACGGACCCGGTCTTCACCGTCTGGAACATGTTGAGCCAGCTCGTCCCCATCGAGGAGACGACCATCAGGACGACAAAGAGGACGCCGACCGAGACGAAGAGGACCTTCTTCCAGAGGGCCGTCCCCGGCTCTTCGGCCGGTTTTGCCGGACCCTTCCGCTTGGTGGACTGGTTCCGCCCGGCCTTCGGTCTGGGCTGATCTGTCATTTCGTATACGTCGTTCGTCGGGCGTGATAAACATAGGGTTAATCCCGTATCGGGGCCTGCTAACGGAACCCGTATCTGCGGCGGAGTCGACCGTAGCTGGCGGATGACAGGACGGGACGAGACAGGGGTCGCGGCAAGGCTCGTCATCGTCGGGCTCGTGTGGGGCGGCGCCTATGTCGCAGGTCGATACATCGCCGGTGAGATGACCCCATTCTCCGCGGTCGCCACGAGGTCTCTTCTCGCCTCGATCTGCCTCGGGCTCGTCCTCGCTGCCTCGCCCCGCGGGACACGGTCGGTCGCGCGTGCCGACCTCCCGATGATGGTCTTCCTGGGACTTTCGGGTGTCTTTGGGTTCAATGTCCTCTTCTTTCTCGGACTTGAATCGACGGGTGCGGTCAACGGCACCCTGATCGGGGCGACGAACCCGGTCCTGACCGCGCTGCTGGCGACCCTCCTCCTCCGCGAGAGGCTCGGGCCCCTCCAGTGGCTCGGCGTCGTCTTCTCGTTCGTCGGCGTCCTCCTGGTGGTCTCGAACGGGTCTTTGGCGACCCTCCGTTCCCTCAGTCTCAACCCCGGTGACCTGCTCCTCTTCGCAGCGGTGATCTGCTGGGCGGTCTACTCGGTCGCCGGCCGAAACCTGTTCCGAAGGTACCCTGCAGTGACGGTCACTGCGTACGCCTATCTCATCAGCACGGCGCTCGTCCTCCCGCTCGCACTCATGGAGTCCGCGGGCACGACGAGCCCCATGCTGCCTGCATCCCCGGGTATCTGGGCGGCGCTTCTCTTCCTCGCCACCTTCTGTTCGGTACTCGGCTTTGTCTGGTGGAATCGCGGCGTTGCGGTGCTCGGTCCCTCCCGCACCGCGATCTTCTACAACCTGGTCCCGGTCTCCGGGATTGTCCTTGGGAGCCTCCTCCTCGGGGAGGTGGTGACACCTTTCCATCTCGCCGGAGCGACCCTTGTCTGTACCGGTGTTTACCTGACGCTCCGGAAGACGATCCAATGATGGGGCACCGGGCTCCCTGGCAGGACAAAAAAAATAGAGTGGGGAGTTTTAGCGGCGCCGGGCCGCGAAGCCGAAGAGGGCAAGGCCGGCGAGCGCGCCGGTGATCCCCACTGCGGAGAGCGGTGACTTCGCGGTGGTCGTCGCTGCCGTCGTCGCCGCCGTGGTCGGAGCCGTCGTCGGGAGGAGGGTCAGCGCTGCCTGGAGGTCGATCGTCTCACCCTTTGCCGGGTAGGTGCTGATCGTCCCGTTGAACGTTGCAAAACCGTCCTTCACGATCGACCAGGTCCGGTACGGTGTGCCCGTCACGTAGACCGGGACGTTCAGGACCCCGTTCGTGATCTGCCCCTTGAGGTCGGCATCGAAGTAGACGTTCGCGCCCTCGGCGTTCGAGTGGACGAGGTAGGCGCCCATGTCACCGCCGATCGGTGCTGCCGTCGTCGCGGGCGGCAGGGGCTCGAGGAAGGCGTAGAGGTGCACAATCTCCCCCTTGCCCGGGTACCGGGTGATCGGAGCCGAGTAGGGCTCGTATCCGCTCGCCGTCACCTTGAGGGTCTTGTAGGGTGTGCCGGTTGTATAGACCGGGGCGAAGACTTCGCCGTTCTGGACCGTCCCGACACTGTCGCCGTCGAGGGAGACCATCGCGCCCTCCACCTGGCAGTAGATCAGGTACGCGCCGCGGTCACCGCCAATCGGAGTGGGGGTCTCACGCGCGACAAGGTTCACCGGGATGGTGACGATCTCGTTGGGGGACGGGACGCGCGGTATCGCGCCGTTCGCCGAGAGGTACCCGGACGCCTGGACCGAGTATCGCTTGTACGGGGTGCCGGTCGTGTAGACCGGGACCGAGAGCGCACCGCCCTCGATCACGCCCTGGAAGCCTCCATCCATGAAGACATAGGCCCCCTCGACGTTGCAGCTGAACCGGTACGTCCCGGTCTGGCCACCGATCGGCGACTTGACCAGGCTCACCTCGAGCTCGACGATCTGGCCGCCGCTCGGGTAGGCGGGCAGCATGGAGAGATACGGTTCGTACCCGTCCGCTTCGACCCGGTAGGTCTGGTACGGCGTTCCGGTCGAGTACACAGGGACCATGAGCATGCCGTTCGAGATCTTCCCCTTGTCTTCCCCGTCGAACCAGACAGTGGCGCCGTCGACAGGACACTTCACGTTGAACGCGCCGACAGAACCGCCAATCGGGGTCGCCGCAAGGGCAGGGGACGCCAGACAGGCCAGAAACAGGCCGATGCACAGAAGATAGAATGGTGTTCGCACAGGAGACTCCTCCTCTGTCTAATCGGTGACCGGACGGATAATACTGGCGGGATCGATCCGGAGATGGCGACCCGGGTTGTCACTCGGAGCAACCGGTGCCCTCGCTTCGGAGGGGGGGCTGAAAAAAAAAGCGAAAGGAGGTCTGAGGCTCTTAGAACCGGGGGCGCCGGTGCTTGGGGAGGCACTCCTGGCAGTAAACCGGGCGGCCCTCGGTCGGCTTGAACGGGACCTCGCACTCCTTTCCACAGTCTGAACAGACGACCTTCGTCATCTCACGTGGGCGGTCGGAACGACCACCAAAATTCGAGTTGTACATGATGCTTTCCAACAGCTGAAAAACTGCTGGCTATTAAAGGACGCCCCGGTATAAGAACTTCGGCATTGTTCACATCAGGGGTCTCTCTGGCCCGAAGCGGCGGACAGGTCTGCTGAGTGGACCGTTGCTGGATTGATCCTCTCACCGGCGGTCTCGGGACGAGAGAACGATAAAACGCGGTTCGATCCTGCACCCGGCGAGTGATACTTCTTCATCGTCGGCCCCGCAGGTTGAAACACATACCCATTAATTCATCGAGAAAAAAGGCTCTCCATGAAGCTCGTTTATGCCGTTCTGGCCCTGGCACTCATCACCCCGGTCTCCGCCATTGCCCTCTCCTCGGGAAGCCCGGGTCCAAACGACACGTCCGCCATAGAGCTCACACGGTGTGCGACCTTCGAGAACGGCACCCGCTACCAGGACGGCTCGTACCCCATCATCGTCCTCTCGGGCTCGTTCGGCAAGATGGGACGGCATTATCGCGCCCTGATGAAGGACGAACTCCGGGCTGAAAACGCAATGCTCGTCACGAACCTCACCGAGAGGGGCTCTACACTCGACTCGCTCCGCGAGGACGCGCGGCAGGCGACCGCATTCCAGCCAGAGCGGATGAAGGAGCTCACGGCCGGTATGGCCGAAACGACCGGCCGTGCTCAGGAGGACGTCGCACTCCTGTTTGAGGGTCCGATCTTCTTCGCCAGGCTCCCCGGCGTGCAACCAGGCTGTTCATTCCTGGCCGCGTGGGGGAACTACACCCCTGATGGCTCGATCGTCCTCTCCCGCAATTACGACCAGCCCGACGTGCTCTCGGTCTTCGACCCGAACCACACCCTCGTCGTCGACAACCCGACCGATGGTTCCAATGGGGTCGCGACCTTCGGCCCTGCCGGGACCCGCCCCGAGACCCTGGCGAACAGCGCTGGCCTCTTCATCGCAGACGACAACGCAGCCGATTCAGGCGGCGATCTCCCGATCGGGGGCCGGCCCGATCGTATCTCGGAGTTCTTCCGCCTGATGCTCGACTACTCCGACATGGAGGGTCTCGATGCTGGGATCCAGTCTCTGCGCGCAGATACCGCCTGGATAGTGAATGCAGCCGGGCCGGACGTGGCCTATTCGTACGAGGAGACGTTCTACGACATCAAGCGGCGAGAGGGCGATGAGCGTATCGTTGCTGCAAATCACGTTGTCGACCCGTCGTGGCGCCTGGCCGCGCCCCCGGCGGAGCACTCGACCACGCGGTACCGCAACCTCCTCAACCTCACCGAGCAGCATCGTGGAGTGATTGACGGCGAGGAGATGATCCGGATCCGCGACGTGCTGCTCAGGAACGGCGGCGCAACCTTCCATCACGACCTGCTCGGGGGATATCCCTATTCTTCCACCCACCAGGTGATCTTCGTTCCAAAGACCAGCACGCTCTGGATCAAGGTCGTGGACCGGGACTGGCAGCGGGTGAAACTCAGCCCCCTCTTCGCCGCAGGAGGAACAGAGGAGGGGGAGGTGTCCCTTCCATGAACCTCTTGAGGCCGGGTTCCCCGAGACCGCGCACCCATGCTCACCGGCTGGGTCGGTACACCGCTACGGAGGGAGTTCAGGGGAGTCCCTCGGACGGGGAGGAGAAAAAGAGATGAACCAGGCTCCTCTCCTGACGGTGCTCGCGCTGCTTCTCCTGCTCGCGGCGGGCTGCACAACGCCGCCGGCCAGGGACCCGCTCGATGTGGCCCTGGAGGCGCACCGCAGTGCCGTGGTGAACGACACGCTCTCGCTTGTTGCAGTTCCTTCATCCGCCGATATACCGGGCGGCCCAGGGCGGGCTCTTGACGCCTACCTCGCCCTCGCAGAGCGGCTCGACCTCAAGACCGTCGCCCTGGACGACCGCGTCGGATATGTCGAGTACGGGAGTGGAGAGGAGTACATCGCGGTCCTCGGGCACGTCGATACGGTGCCTCCCGCCGACGGCTGGACGCGGAGCCCATCGGGAGAGGTGGTCGACGGGCGCCTCTACGGCCGTGGGGTGCTCGATGACAAGGGTCCGATGGTCGCCGCCCTCCATGCCCTCGCGGCACTCCGCGATGCCAGCATCCCCCTCAAGAGAAAGGTCCGGATCATCGCGGGAAACGATGAAGAGACCGGCAATACCGCGATTCCCTATTACCGTTCACAGGAGCCCGACCCGGTCGCAGGGTTCTCGCCGGATGGTGACTTTCCGGTCGTATACGCCGAGAAGGGCCTTCTCTGGACAGACTGGTCGCGCACCGTCGAAGCGACCGCTCACCCGCTGAGGCTGCATTCTCTGGTTGCGGGAACCGCGCCGAACGTGGTGCCCGACCTCGCCAGAGCGGTCCTCGAGGCGGCTGATCCTGAGAGCGTGGCCGAAGACCTCCGGGAGGCTGGGTGCGAGGTCGGTGTCAGTGGACGCTCGCTCCAGGTCAATGCGACAGGGACGGCCGGCCACGGGAGTGCACCCGAACTCGGTGTCAACGCCCTTGTCCGGCTTGCGGCCGCTCTCGATCGGGTGGATCTTGCCGGGGACGAACGCGAGATCGTCCATTCTCTGAACGCGACCTTCAACCGCTCCCCAGACGGCGGGATCGTCGGTCTTGCCGGGCCGGGCGTGAGTGTGAACCTTGGTGTCTGCCGGGTCGAGGACAGAACGGCTCACCTCACCCTCGATATTCGCTATCCAGCCCGTCTCTCGGGCGATGAGGTCTGGACGGCTGTCAACCGGACAGCCATTGAGGAGGGCTGGACTGCAACCCCCGTCGACCGCCTCGCTCCCCTGGAGGTTGACCCACATGGCCCGCTCGTCCAGTCCCTGCTCGAGGTCTACCGGGAGGAGACCAGAGACCGAAGCACGTCACCGCTCTCGGTAGGCTACACCACCTATGCGAAGTCACTCCCGAACACGGTAGCGTTCGGCCCCCTGATGCCGGGGATGCCTGATCCCTCACATGAACCCGACGAGATGATCGGCGTGGAGGACCTTGAAGTCCTGACCCGGTGCTACGCTCGGGCGATTCATGCCCTCGCCGAAGAGGGAAACCGATCGGTCACATTGGTTGGATTTCACGGCGGGTGATCCTGCCGGCCCCCTCCCGGATCAGATGACAGACGAGCGATAACGGGACCGGGGCGTACCCTGCGGTCTCAACCGAGACATTGACCCGGCGGTTTCCGGGGTCAAAGAACGGGAAACGCTCGAGGTCAGCGTCATGATGGTGACCATGGACCACCCACCCGTCGAAGTCGATCGGTGCATCGGCTGGATCGTGGACCGCGAGAAAACGCTGCCCGTCGCAATCGAACCGGAGGTGTGAGACGAGCCCGGGAAGATCGGGGTCGTGGTTGCCCCGGACCAGTTCAAGCCTCCCCGAGAGGCTCGTTATGGCCGCCCGGTAGGCGTCGGGGTCAGAGGAAGCGCAGACGTCCCCAAGAAGTACGGCGTGGCCGTCGGATCGGACCGTCTGCTGCCAGTTCTGGACCAGGACACGATCATGCTCCGCCGTCTCCCCGCCGAGGAAGGGGCGCCCGCAGTAGAGAGAGATGTCAGGGTGCCCAAGGTGGAGGTCCCCGAGGAGCCAGGTCTCGCCTGGCGCGGAAATCACCGGTTCCCGGAGTTCATAGCCCCGCGCCTGCCGGTAGCTTCGGAGAGCCTCGGCCCTGATGGACCGGTCCGTGAGTTCGACGGTTCTGAGCCAGCGGCGCGGAGCGAGGTCGAGGCCGGCATGTGGCCGATCGCCGACCAGGACCAGGAGACGCGTTGCGTCGAGCGGCCGATGGATCCGGGGAAGCCGGACGGGTGGGGCTGGGTGCAGAAATCGCCCGAGGAGACGGCGATGCCAGGGGGGACGGAGAAGGCCAAGGGCCTCTCCCGCAGCAACAAATGGCGCCCAGCCCCCGATTCGAACCGCGGGAACGAGAAAGCGTTCCACGGACACACCGAGTAATCCACCGAGCCCTGCGAGCGCTTCGTCAAGTTCAATGGCGACCGCTCCGAGCTCGGCCGACGGCCTGACATCAGCCCCGATCGTCCCACCTGTCCCTGAGAGCCGAGCGATGAGACCATCGAGGTCACAGGGGAGGTAGGGCAGGTCGATACGAACGGTCTCAACCGCGTTCCGAACAGCGGCGAGCCCAATACCGTCCTCGAATTCAAACGGGCCTGCGATCGGGACGACCGGGACGAGGGGTTTTGAACCAACGAGCTTTGCAACGCGGCGGAGTTGCTGCCGGAGGAGCCAGGCGGCCGGCCCGGGGTCGAGGGCGATGGTGATCGGAGGAAGGGGGGTCAGGCTCATAGAGCACTGTAACGGGCGACCACGATCGAGAGACCCTCGTGGGCCCGGGCCTGCTTGAGGGCGTCCCGGCAGGCGATCGGTTCGAGCGGGTCCTCGAGCGGCACGATCGCCTCCTGATAGCCGGCAAGGATGCGGCCGAGGACCGTCGATCCAACCGGCTGGCCGCCCGTGGTCTCGGCCATTCCGTTCGCGAGCAGGAGCACTCGAAGCGGGACGTCGCGGCCAACCGCCTCGAGGAGACCGAGGTGGCCGGCGGCCACGAACGAGAAATCTCCGGTCACGGCCCAGGCGTCGTCATGGCCGGAGAGGGACGCGCCGAGGGCGATCGGCACGGCCCCACCCATGTAGCTGACGACGTCTATCGCGTCGTACGGCGGAAATCCGTAGCAGCTCGAGAGCCCAATATCCCCAGCGACAAACGAGGGGCGGTGCTCCAGGAAGGCGTCGAAGACCGGCCCGTACCGTTCAAGTGCCGGTCGCCAACCGGGAGGTACGTCCTCGGGGACCCTCGGCAGGGACGGGGAAGGCGGAGGCACGTTGCCGGCCAGGCGGGACGAGAGGGCCGCGCGCTGGTGGCGGATCAGGGGCGGGACGAGCAGGCGCCGCACGGGATCGGACCGGAACGATGGCGGGGGGAGCGGCAGCGGCGAGTAGGTGGACCCGCCTGCGGGCGAGGAGACCTCGGCGGCATCCACCACGAGTGCAACCGGCAGACCGAGGGCCTCGGACCGGGCAGCGGCCTCCGCGAGATCACGTCCGACAGTCGCGGGCTTCGAAGATCGCCAGGGCACCTCGAGAGCATCGAGCACCGGGCCCGCGAACACGATGCTGTCCGACTGGATCCCGGACCGGTCGTCGACGACGATCAGGACGAAGGCTGCAGTTGTGCCGCAGAAGAGGGCGTCCGAGACCGCGTTCGCAGCCTTGAGGAGGCCATGGGTCTTCATCACGACCGCAGACCGCGCGCCCGCGAGGGCCGCGCCATGTCCGCATCCGACCGCCACTTCCTCGTGAAACGATGGCGGAACCGGTCGATTTGCAACTCCTTCGTACGCTTCCGCACAGGCCGTGACGCCGAGACCGGGCACCCAGGTCATGATACCGATACCAAGGTCGTGGAGGGTTTGACCAACCACCTGTCCGAGAGTCCCGGGCTTCATCGTCGACACCAGATTTTCATTGAGGTTCGCCCAATATCAAACGCACTCATGGCACTGGTGGAGTCCCTTCTGCTCGGGTTCGGCGTCGGGCTCTCGGGCGCACTCGCCCCGGGCCCGACCCTGCTCGCCACGATCTCGGGGGCGGTTCGACATGGCCCATTCGTGGGTGCCCGGGTGGCCGCCGGCCACATGCTGGTCGAGGCCGTCCTCACCGTTGGCCTCGTGCTCGGACTCGCCCCCCTCGTCCTCTCGCAGCAGGCGGCGATCGCGGTGGTCGGGGGGATCGCCCTGGTTGGGTTTGGCGCCCTGACGCTCTCGGGTGCGCGAACGGCCACGCTCGCACCCGCCGCCGCTCCAGAGCGGGCGGGACCCTTCCTCGCCGGGGTGGCGACGTCGCTCGCGAACCCTTACTTCTGGCTCTGGTGGGCGACCATCGGCGGTGCCCTGCTCGCCTCGGCCCTCGCCTCCGGCCCGGGGGACGGGCTCTCGTTCCTGGCCGGGCACTGGACCGCGGACCTCGGATGGCTTCTGCTCGTGGGTGCAGGGATAGCGCGGGGAAGGATCTTCCTCCCCGACCGGGGGTACCGGGTCGTCCTGGGGGCCTGCGGAATCGGCCTCGTGCTGCTCGGGCTGGGCTACCTCACGACCGTACTCTGAGCCCGGAGAGCCCGCCAATCCAGGTTGAACGTATGGGCAAGCCGTCACCGAGGTTTGTATCACGGTGATGAAGGGCTCAGATCGTTCGAAATGACCCTGCAGGCACCCTGATCTCGAACTGGACGCCAGTTCCCGGCACCCCGTTCTCGACGATCTCGAGCCCGGTGAACGACAGGATCTCGCGGGCGAGGAAGAGGCCGAAGCCCGTGTTCTTCCCCACGCCCTGGTCGAAGATCCGGTCCTTCTCGTCGACTGGGATACCGACACCGTCATCCGTGTAGACGATCACGAGGTCGTCACCCGTCGGTTGGGTAAAGAACCGGCAGGAGGTCACCTCGCCCCCGTGCCGGCGGGTGTTCTCCACGAGCGTATAGAAGACCCGTTCGAGCATCGGGTCCGCGAACACCTCCACCGGGGCAACGTCGACGGCGAGTCCCGGGGGGTCGAGCGGCTCGACTGCCCGCTGGACCATCTCGCAGAGGGGATGCCAGACCGGCGAGTGAACGCCGATCTCCTGGTAATCACGGGTAAAACCTAGCTGCTGGCGGATCAGCGCGAGGGCGTGGTCCACGTGATCAAGCCCCGAGATGAGTGAAGAGTTCTCGTTCAGTTCCCGGACCAGGGAGAGATACCCGATCGCGGAGGTGAGCTGGTTCGAGATGTCGTGACGGGTCATCGTGTTCAGGACATTCAGCTTTGCGTTCGCCCGACGGAGCGCCTCTGCGTAGAGTCGACGCTCGGTCACATCCTCGATCATGACAACGGCGAACTCGGTCCCCGCACCAGGATCGAGAACGACGGAGATCGAGACCGAACCCCAGACGAGCGTCCGGTCCCGGCGTCGAAGGGCGAATTCCCGACCAACCTGTTTCTCCCGTGTCCGGAACGTCTCCTCGAGGAGTGCGGCTCCCTCCTTCCGGTTCGACAGGTCGAGCCCCTCCTCGATCGAATGACCGACCAGGGTTTCAGCGGCATCGCCGAGCATCCGGGAGAGGGCGGGGTTCATCTCGAGGATCCGACCTCCCCGTTCAACGAGCGCGATGCCGACCGCACCCCCCTCGATCACCGCCTTGAGCCGTGCCGATAACGCGCTCACCTCCGCCAGGTGCTCCCGCTGCTGGTCGTTGTAGCGTTTCAGCGCGATCGATGAGGTCAGTCGGGCCCGAAGCAGAACCGGATCGACCGGCTTGGGGAGAAAATCGGTCGCCCCCTGCTCGATGGAGCTGATGATGCCCGCCATCGAGTCGATCCCGGAGACGATGATCACCGGCACCAGTTCGAGCCCGGGTGTCTTTTTGATCTGCGCGAGAACCTCGAACCCGTCGATGCCCGGGAGCATCAGGTCGAGCAGCACCACGTCCACGTTCGGATCAGCCCGGAGGGAATCGAGCGCGGACTCTCCGTCCTCGGCAAAACGGACCCGGTGCCCCTGCCGCTCGACGATCGCGCCGAGCACCCGGCGCTCTATACGCTCGTCCTCGACGATCAGGACGACGCCACCCCCGGTCATTGCGCCCTCCAGGCGGAGAGCATTGAGATGAATGGGGTGTAGTGATCCCGGGCACGCGCCAGTTCGGCGGGAACGTCTTCGAGCCGCTCCTCGAGGGCGATTGCCTCGATCATGCGCATGGTGTCGGAGAGGCGCATCCCGCCAAAGAGCGCTGCCGTCGACTTGAGGGTGTGCGCGACCCGGCGCACCGTTGCGGCATCACCACCCCTGAAGGCCTGTTCGATCGCGTCGAGCTGCCCGGGCACCTCTGCCTCGAGGTCGTCCATCAGCTCGTTGACGATCTGCGGACCCTCCTCGCCGAGCGAGGCGACGAGGCGTTCCAGGACGCTCTCGTCAAGGACGGGAAGGAGTGCCGGCTCTTCAAGGGATGTCTCGCCGGTTGAGGTGTCATCGGAGTCGATCGGAACGACCGACACGCCGGAGAGCACACGCACGAGGTCCTCCGACCGGATCGGCTTCGAGATGTACTCGTCCATCCCCGCCTCGAGACACCGCTCACGGTCCCCGACCAGTGCGTTGGCCGTCAGGGCGACGATGAACGGCTGCCGCTCGGGGGGGAAATCGGCGCGGATTCGGTGCGTCGCTTCGAGCCCGTCCATCTCGGGCATCTGGACGTCCATCAGGATCACGTCGTAGTGCTGCCGTTCGAGCGACTGGAGCGCCTCGAGACCGTTGCTCGCGACATCGGCCCGGAGCCCGAGCCGCTCGAGCATCAGGACGGCGACCCGCTGGTTGACCGGGTTGTCCTCGGCAAGAAGGATGCGAGCCTCCAGGACCTCAGGGGCCAGGTGCCCCTGCTGCAGATCCGGTACGGAGGCGACCGGTCTGTCTCCATCTTCCGAGCAGAGCTCGATGAGAAGGGTGTGGAGGGTCGAGGCCCGGACCGGTTTCGTCGCGACCCGGTCGAAGATCCCGTCCGGGATATCGGAGACCGACGCACCGGACGAGAGGAGGAGGAGCGGCATCGAGCCCTCTCCCAGGAGGTCACGGACCCGGCGCGCGAGCGAGACCCCGTCCATGGCGGGCATGAAGAGATCAAAGACACCGACATCGAAGCGTTCTCCCCCGGTGATCCGTTGGAGGGCCTCCTCCCCACTCGCCGCCAGGGTCACCTGGACACCCCACATCGTGAGCTGCCCCGAGAGGATCTGCCGATTGGTCTCGTTGTCATCGACCACGAGTGCTCTTCGTCCGGCACATTGCGGCATCACCCCATTGAGGTACAGAGGAGGCGGGATCTGGGCGGCGGGCGCCTGGATGGTGAATGAGAAGGTCGAGCCCACCCCGGGCTCACTCTCGACCCAGATCGAGCCCCCCATCCGCTCGGCAAGGGACCGGCTGACGGCGAGTCCGAGCCCGGTCCCCCCATACTTCCGGGTCATCGATGCATCGGCCTGGGAGAACGACTTGAAGAGACGGTCAAGACGGTCGGGGGCGATCCCGATCCCGGTGTCGCGTATCTGAAAAAGCAGCTCGTACTTTGGAGGGTCGTCGCCTGCGAATCCAAGGCGTGTCGCCGCCACCCGGACCACGATCTCACCCTCGTCCGTGAACTTGATCGCGTTGCCGAGCAGGTTGACCAGGATCTGCCGGAGGCGGGTGGGGTCCGAGCGGATCCCGATCGGGATCTCCGGGTCGACCTGCAGGGCGATATCGAGCTCCTTGCGGTGAGCGTCCGGTACGATCACGTCAATCGAGGACTCGATGATCTCGCGCAGGTCGAAGGGGTGCTCTTCGAGTTCGAGCCGCCCGGATTCGACCTTGGAGAAGTCCAGGATGTCGTTGATGACGGTGAGCAGGTTCTCGCCCGAGACACGGATGATCTCCGTGAAATTGCGCTGTTCGGGGTTGAGTGGGGTCCCGAGAAGGAGTCCGGTCATGCCGATCACGCCGTTCATCGGTGTCCGAATCTCGTGGCTCATGGTGGCCAGGAACTCGCTCTTCGCCCGGTTCGACTCTTCAGCCGCCTGCTTCGCCTCGAGCAGGGCAGAATGTGTCTCCCTCTGTGCAGAGATGTCAAGGAGGGAGACGACGTACTCGCCCGGGGCGATAGGGCGGCCCGAGACGAGCGTATAGCCGGCATGACCGCCGCGGTCACTCAGTGGGATCTCGATCTGATTGACGGGAGATCCGCGCCGTACGGCCTCGATCAACTCCTCGCGCTCTGAGGAGAAAGAGAGGAGCGCGAAGAGATCATCTCCCTCAGGAGGGAGGGAACCCCGCAGGACCGCGTACTCCCGGTTCGACTCGATCACCTTCCCATCCTCGTTGATCAGCGCTATCGCGGACCCGGATGACTCGAAGATCGCCTGGTACCGAGCCTTCTGGTCGCCCAGTCGGCTGGAGAGGAGGCTCACGACCAGACCAACGAGGATGAAGATGATGGTCCGTATGCCGGCCTGCATCAGCACCACCGGGTCGCTCGGGAAGGTGGCGAGGAGAAGGAGGAAATAGAGGACTGAAAGGACGACAGAGAAGAGGAGGCCCCGGCGTGGGTAGTAGTAGCACCCGATCACAATCGGGAGATAATAGAGGTTCTGAAAGACGATGGTGACATTCTGCTGGAGCAGATACACAGTCAGCAGGAGTAGGGCTGCTGCCGAGAGCCCGAGCACGGCGACGACGCCGTAGCGCGGGGGTCTGGCAGGTTCGTCACGGAGGCTGTTCAGCACCATCGAATACATCACCACCCAGGTTTACCCGGAGATCTTATGATCAATCGGTCGTTGCCGAAGGTCAAGAAGCGATTGGTACAGGCTGCCTCACTGGTTGATCCGGGCGATGGCCGACCGGATGAGGTCCTTGTTGCTCTCCAACTCCGTTGAATAGAGGCGGCGGAGGTACGGGAGGGCGGACGGAACGCCGATCTCGCCAAGGGCCCAGATCGCCTTCGCCCGGACTCGCCAGTCGTCGTCGCCCAGCAGCGCGACCAATGTTTCGACTGCATCGGGATCTTTCTGGCGTCCGAAGGCTTCCGCGGCCCGCCAGCGATGTGATGGATCGGGATCGGTCACCACACGGGAGTGGTCCATCACCGTCGATCAGCGTGCGGCCGGCGAGGCGATCCCGGAGCAGGCGGCAGGATCGCGCCACTGCGCCGCAACCTCGCGTCCCTCGAGGAACGGGATGCCGTGCGCCTCGCCGTACGCCACGGCATCGGTCTTTTCGAGGGCCAGGCCGGTCTCGTTGTCAAGCATCTCGCAGACCACGATCGCAGGAGTGATGCCGGCCATCTCGGCGAGCACGAGCGAGAGCTCGGTCTGGCCACACCGACGGGCCAGCAGGCCCTCGGCCCCTCGGAGGAGGGCGACATGCCCGGGCACCCGGAACTCGTCGAAGAACCGTGTCTGCTCGC
>CAYLUL010000031.1:9592-16857 GCA_964386835.1 uncultured Methanospirillum sp. | reverse complement strand
CCGTTGCGGTGCTGGTGCTCCGCCGGAACTAAAACCATCCACTAACCCTTTTTTTTGTAGATCCATTTTCCGTCCGATTGTTCTGATTTCATTTTTCGCACGTTTGCCCCCAGTGTGCGGCGTAAAGGATTGTCCAGATCTTTGATGTGATGGAGCTGAGATTTCGGAAACCTCTCGATGAGGGTAAGCTTTCACTGACCAGAATCTGAATCGAAAAATGCCCGATTATGGCCGCGCGGTTTTTTTTTGTTCTGGTTGTCTGCCATACCCTCGACTGCCGTCACAAAAGTATGACGAAATCCGTACTATTCGTCTCAAGAATAATTTTCAAAACCCGGTGCAGGAGGGTAGACCCTGCTGGTAAGGGTCCTAATATGAATTTAAAGGGTGCTGAGTCGATAAAAACACAAAGAAGTATTTGAATGTACGCTAAATTTTCTGCCTTGAATCGTGCCGATTATTACCTTCGGAAATATAACAACTGTTTTAAGGGGTGAACTTAAAGTTCTAATCAGATGAAGTGCAGCCTATTTTTTAAGATAGGTCTTTTTGCGCTCGCCACCTTGATCGTTGCACCGATCGTGTCGGCTGCGCCAGTTGAGATCACCGGTCCGACGGTGATTTCCACTCCTGGAACATACATTCTCGGTCAGGACATCAACGTGAACCAGGGCACCCCCATCAAGATTCAGAGTTCAAATGTGATCTTCGATGGAGACGGTCATACGATCAATGGTGCCGATGCGAGTGGATCGTTCGGTATCATGGTCTCCGGAAACAATGGAGCCCTCACAGGTGTTACGATCAAGAATGTCCGTATCGACAATTTTTATGATGGTCTCTACTTTAAGGGGGTGAACGGGGGAAGAATCGATTCTGTAACTGCCACCGGGAACGTACGGGCTGGAATTAGTCTTCGAAGTTCCAACGACAACGTTATCTCCCGGTGCACCGTCAGTCAGAATGGAGAGGGATTCTACATCTGGTCGGAATGTTCTCGAAACCGTGTTGAGTCATGCACGATGAAGGACAACACCGAGATGGGTCTCTGGCTCGCCTCGACCGGGCGTACCTCGAGCGGCATCGTCTACGATTCGACCGATAATGTGGTGGTTGGAAACACCGCCAGCGGAAACGGGAGGATGGGACTCTATGTGGATTTCTCAGACCGAAACACGCTCTCGAACAACCAGGTCACCTCCAATAATCAGTTCGGTATCTTTCTGGATTACTCCTCCCGCACCAGGATCGAATCCAATACTGTATCTGGGGGATCGGAACAGGCGATTTATCTCTATGATGCCGACAGTACGCAACTGATCGGCAACACTGTCTCGGGTGCGGCAGACTACGGAATCTGGATCTCATCGTCCAGCGGCAACACCATCCGATCCAACACCATCACGAGAAATGGCAAAGGTGGCCTTGTTCTCAACGGAGAAGAAGGGATCCCGACAAACGACAACACGGTGATTGCGAATACCATCCGGGACAATGGAAAACTTGGAATCTACCTCTGCCGCTCGAACGGAAATACGATTACCAATAATCTCTTCTCGAATCCGTCCAACACGGGATTCGGCTCATCGTGCGGCACAAACGCCTGGCATGTAGAAAGGCAGGCGGGGACTTCGATTACGGGCGGATCGACGCTTGGGGGCAACTACTGGGGTCACCCTGCTGGAACTGGTTTCTCCGAGACGAATCCTGACGCAAATAAAGACGGCATCTGCGATCGTCCCTTTACTTTCTCAGGCAACTCCGATCTCTATCCGCTCGCGAAGACCGGGAGCACCGGTTCTCCCACTCCCCCGGTGACGACCACTCCGACGGTGATCATCCCGACGACCGTTGCAACCATTCCCACGATCCCCCTTCCGCCGGAAGTCACTCCCTCGTCGACGGTTACCGTGACCTCGACGAGCACCCCGATTGTGGGGGAGAAAGGCATGTCAATTCCTGCTCTTCCTGGTGCATCAACCCCGCCCCGCGATATCAACGGTGATGGTCTGTACGAGGATGTGAACGGGAACGGTCGAGTCGATTTCTCAGATGTGGTCTTGCTCTTCAACAACCTTGAAGCCGTGAGCGTCTCGTATCCTCCCTCCATCTTTGATTTCAACCAGAATAAGCGGATTGATTACAGCGACGTCACGGCGCTCTATCAATCGCTCTGAAAGATCCGACCACATTTTTTCCGAAATCTATCCTTTCCTCCCAGAATCATCCATGAATAGCCTGGAATAACGTCATTCCAGCTTCGATTCTCTGAAGTGGAACAGTGCCCGCATTCGTGAATTCCGATGAAAAGAAACAGTGGACAAATGCCGGCTTCCCAACCCTTGAGAGGCCAGTCATTCAGGAGACAATTGAACAACCCATTCTGAACTCCTGTGTCATCGATCGGGCTCCCACTCACTCACGGAAAATTCCATAGCGGAGCGTTCGCCGCGCGATCGTCTCGGGCGGCTCTCATTGCCCCTGGGGCCGGTGGTCATGCTTATGAACCGCGAATGCATATGGTACGGACCATGACCCAGCTCACCGAAGCGGAGGGGCAGGTTGGGCTTGCTCTCGCCAGGCAGGCGGTTGAGACCGCAGTCCGGCGAGCACGCCTCACCCCACGAGAACTCCCGGTGGTCTTCTCCACTCCACGCGGAGTCTTTGTGACCCTGACCATGGACCGTGAGTTGCGGGGTTGCATCGGTCTCCCGTACCCGGTGGCACCTCTTGAACAGGCGATCATCGAGGCGGGAGCGTCAGCTGCCCTCCACGACCCGAGGTTTCCACCGGTTACTCTGGGAGAGCTCGACAGGATTCGGATTGAACTGACCGTACTCACCGAGCCAGTGCCAATATCAGGTCTCCCATCTGCACGTTCGGATGCGGTGCAGGTCGGGCGTCATGGGTTGATCGTCCGGAGTCACAACTCGAGCGGTCTCCTCCTCCCGCAGGTGGCGAGCGAATACGGATGGAATGCCCTTGAGTTTCTCGATCACACCTGCCGAAAGGCAGGTCTTACAAAAGGCTGCTGGCAGCGTCCAGACGTCGAGGTGAGCCTCTTCGAGGGGCAGATATTTCATGAGTAGGTGGGCGGATGGCGTTTGGATTCGAAGTGCAACACAAGGATATCGCTGGCCGAATAGGTCGGCTCAGAATTGGATCAAAGACTGTTCGGACGCCGGCGCTCCTCCCGGTGATCAACCCCCATCTCCAGGTCGTGACCCCAAACGAGATGCACAGGATGGGGGTCGAGGCGCTCATCACGAACGCCTACATCTTTTACCGGAGTGAACAGTTCCGAGACGCCGCTCTCTCGCAGGGGCTTCATGCTGTCCTCGACTTTCCAGGAGTAATTATGACCGACTCGGGGTCGTTTCAACTCTCGGTCTACGGAGACGTCGAGGTTGGAAACCAGGAGACCCTCACGTTCCAGCAGCGGATTGGATCTGAGATCGTTGTGCCCCTCGATCTTCCCACTCACCCGTCCGCAGAACGCGAGAGGGCCGAGGAAGAGCTCTCGATCACCCTCGGACGGATCGACGAGGCCTGCTCCCTCGTTGGAGAGAATTCGGTGCTTGCGGCGCCGGTCCAGGGAGGGATATTCGAGGACCTCCGTGAACACGCGGGACGGGAGGTAAGCCGACGAGGATGCATCGTGACACCCATCGGGGCCGTCGTCCCTCTTATGGAAAACTACCGGTATCGAGATCTCGTCCGTGTCGTCCTCGCTGCAAAGCGAGGTCTCTCACCAGGTGCTTGCGTCCATCTCTTCGGAGCAGGCCATCCCGCTATGCTCGCGCTCGCGGTAGCGATGGGCTGCGATCTCTTTGACTCGGCGGCGTACGCCCTCTACGCGAAGGAGGGGCGCTACCTCACGGTCCACGGCACCCTCTTTCTTGGTGAGCTCTCTGAACTCCCCTGCTCGTGTACTGTCTGCCGTTCACACACGCCAGAGTCGCTCCGTCGTTCCCCCGACAAGGAACGGCTCCTTGCCCTGCACAACCTCAATGTCTCCCTTGCCGAGATCGCGCGGATTCGCCAGGCGATTATGGACGGTACCCTGTGGGAGCTGGTGGATGAGCGCTGTCGGTCTCATCCCCGTCTTCTTGAGGGCTATCGAGAGTTCCTCCGGGCCTCCCCATCGATCGAGCCCTTTGACCGGAGCACGAAGCGCCGGTTCTTCTACCGTGGTGACGAGTCATGCCAGCGCACGGAAGTGGTCCGCTACCAGCGTGACCTCACGCGATTTGATCTCGTTGGTCGGGTGTTGATCTCATTCAACGGAAAACCCGAACCCGGATTCGACCGGTGCCTGTCGTTCCGCCCGCCGTTTGGTCCGTATCCGCCCGGTCTTGCCGAGACCTTTCCCATCGGACAGTGCGAACTTCCCTCATGGGACGAGCCGATGGTCCGGGCAGGCTGTCGCGGCATCTCTCGTATGGTCGAGGCAAACCCCGACGTGAGCTTCGCTGTCCGGTGCGAGGGACGATGGGCCGGTATCGTGGCCGAAGAGAATCCCGGGATTGAGGTGCGTGTTGATGAGGATTGAGATCAAGTCCCGGGACGGTCTGGCCAGGGCGGGCCTCCTGGTCCATGGAGAACAGATCCTCTCGAGCCCGGCAGTCACGGACGTTGACGGTCTCTTCCCGTCGCTGCGGGAGCGGGCTTACGAAAACGTTCCGATCACTGCTGACGAGGCGTTCGTGTCTGCCTGGTTTGTCCCGGGGGACGAACCTCACGCGGTCCACCCGGTATACCACGAACCGATCCCCCCTGGAGAGACGATCCTGATTGCAAACTGGGGGACGGTCCTTCCCGACCCGTCCTTGCATGTCCGAACCCTGGTGGGTGTGATCGGATCACTCATCCCCGACGTACCCCGGTACGCGCCGGCGGTCGCGACCCCAATGAACGTCTCCCTTCTCGCCTGGACCGGTCTCGACCTATTTGACTACACCGCCACTGACCTTGCCGCTGCCCAGGGGCGCTTTCTCCTCCCGGAAGGAGAACTCGGGGCCGACGCGCTAGCGAGCGGTATCTGCACGTGTGAGGGGTGTGCGGCTGGCGACCTTACCCGTCACAACCGCTGGGCACTTGACCGGGAGCTCGCACTCGTCCGGCGTTTTATTCACGATGGTCGGCTGAGAGACCTCATCGAGTCCCGATGCAGGCTTGACGCCGCGCTGGTGGGAGCCCTCCGCCTCCTCGATCGGCAGTACTCGTTCGTCGAAAGGTGGACGCCGGTTACCGGCCCCACACCGATGCGGGCGAATTCGGCAGAGGCTCTCTCTCGCCCCGAGGTCCAGCGGTTCGCCGAGCGCGTGCTCGAACGATATCGTCCTCCTCGAAACGATGTGGTCGTGCTCCTGCCGTGCTCAGCGCGTAAGCCCTACACCCTCTCACGGAGCCACAGGCTCTATGCTTCCGCGGTGCGCGCACGTGCTCACGAACTCATCATCACGTCGCCGCTCGGCATCGTACCGCGAGAACTGGAGCTCTGCTACCCGGCAGGGCATTACGACGTGCCGGTGACCGGGTACTGGGATGCTGAGGAGATCTCCATCATCGCAGCGACCCTTCGCGACTACCTCCAGCGCCACTCGTTCAATCGTATTATCGCCCACCTCGAGGGAGGTGCTCTTCAGGTTGCTCGAGTGGCAGCCGAACAGATCGGCTCTGTCCTTGAAGAGACTGCCCTGGATGGGCGTCCCACGTCGGAGGCGTCTCTCTCGGCACTTGACGCAGCCCTTGACGGTTGTCATCGTGAGGTCGAGGACCCCCTTCGAGGTCTATCCCTCTTCCAGTTCGGGTGCGAACCGGATCGATCCGGTCTCAGGATTCGGGGACGCTACCCGAGACTCCAGTACCTGCGGGGGTCGACCCCTGTTTTCGGAATTGACCTGGAGGCAGGACTGCTTCGCCCCACGTTCGAGGGGTGGCGTCGGCTGGGTGATGGCTACCGCGTCACGATCGACGCCTTCGTTCCCCAGGGCGACATTCTGGCCCCCGGCGTCCTCGATGCCGACCCACGAATTCGGCCAGGCGACGAGGTGCTCGTCACGGGTCCTCTGGCGTTAGCCACCGGTCGAGCTGCCATGTCGGCTGATGAGATGCAGCGGTCGACCCGTGGGGTTGCCGTGAAGAGGCGTAAGGTAATGAAACTGAAGAACGAATAATACAAAGAACCCCACGGGGTCGGAGGCAGTCGAGTGTTTTCTGTGGTGAAGGCGGGTCAGCTGGCCGATCGAGTGCACGAACTCGTGGTCAGGGCACCTCATGTGGCCCGCAATGCGCACGCCGGGCAGTTCTTGATCGTGCGCGTCGATCAGGATGGCGAGCGAATTCCCCTCACGATCTCCCGGGTCGATGGAGATTGTGTCCGCGTAATCTTCATGACGATCGGTGCGACCACTCACCGGCTAGCCGAGCTGGTGCCGGGAGACGTGGTCCAGGACATAGCAGGTCCACTCGGACGGCCCAGCGAGGTGCCCCGGGATGCCACCTGTGTGGTGGTCGGGGGAGGCGTCGGAATCGCCTCCTGTCCCATCATTGCAAGGACCCTCAAGAATGCCGGCAACCGGGTGATCGGGATCATTGGGTCTCGGAACGCAGATCTCATGATTCTCGAGGATGAGATGCGGAATTCATGCGACGAGCTGCATGTGACAACCGATGACGGCTCGCACGGGCGGCACGGATATGCAGCTGATGTCCTGAAAGAGGTGATCGTCGCTGAGAAGGTTGATTTTGTCTGGGTGATCGGACCGGCGATCATGATGAAGGTCACGAGCGAGGTGACGAGGGTCCCAGGGATCCACACTTTCGTCAGTCTGAACCCGATCATGGTCGACGGTACCGGTATGTGTGGATCGTGCCGTGTTGTCGTGAATGGCGAGACTCGTTTTGCCTGCGTGGATGGTCCCGAGTTCGACGCCCACCTGGTTGACTTCAACCGGCTCATGCAGCGCCAGCGGATCTACCTCGAGGAAGAGCGAGAAGCCCTCGAGCACCACCACGCTCATCGCTGTGGGTGTGAATCCGGAGGGCACCATGGCTGAGCGTGCCTCGAGGGAACGTCTTCTCGACTTTGAAGAGGTTGACACGGGTTTTTCCGACGACGAGGCACGCGCTGAGGCCGAACGGTGCATCCAGTGCAAAAAACCCGCCTGTGTCTCTGGCTGTCCTGTCGGGATCGACATTCCTCGATTTGTGCTGGCCATCGCGGAGGGACGGTTCGATGACGCCAGGTCAACAATCCTGGA
>CAYLUL010000031.1:0-9582 GCA_964386835.1 uncultured Methanospirillum sp. | reverse complement strand
ATCCTGGAGGCGAACCTCCTGCCAGCGATCTGCGGACGCGTCTGCCCCCAGGAGACACAGTGCGAGGGTGTCTGCATTCTCGGCAAGAAGGATCGGGCGATCAATATCGGAGCGCTCGAGCGGTTTGCAGCGGACCTCGATGACGATGAGGACTGCAACCCAGTCGCCCGAGCGTCTCCCTCGGGCCGTCGTGTCGCGGTGGTCGGATCAGGGCCGGCAGGCCTTACGGCGGCCGCAGAA
The DNA here is from genome assembly GCA_964386835.1 of uncultured Methanospirillum sp. Classification (GTDB taxonomy): domain Archaea; phylum Halobacteriota; class Methanomicrobia; order Methanomicrobiales; family Methanospirillaceae; genus UBA288. Next base: position 9,342 of record CAYLUL010000031.1, on the reverse strand, counting down.
CTGGCCCGGCGCGGACACGCGGTCGTTCTCTTCGAGTCTCTGCATGAGCCCGGGGGCGTGCTTGTTTATGGAATTCCCGGCTTCCGTCTTCCCAGGAATGTCGTTCGCCGGGAGATCGACCGCGTGCTCGCCCTCGGCGTGGATCTCCAGACCAACATGCTCGTGGGCAGGTCCCTCTCTGTCGAGGAGCTGCTTACCTTCGATGCGGTCTTTGTCGCGACTGGCGCAGGCCTCCCTTCGTTCATGAATATTCCGGGCGAAGAGACGAATGGGGTCTACTCGGCGAACGAGTTCCTGACTCGGGTGAATCTGATGCGTGCCGATAAGTTCCCTGCTGCCGGCACGCCCATTCGTCCAGGGAGCCGCGTCGTGGTGACGGGAGGCGGGAATGTCGCGATGGATGCGGCACGAGTGGCCCGCCGCCTCGGGGCGAAAGTCTGGCTCGTGTACCGCCGCCGCGTGGAGGATCTTCCTGCCCGACGCGACGAGGTCATACACGCAGAGGAGGAGGGGATTGAGTTCGTTCCCTGCACGGTGCCGGTCCGTATACTTGGCGAGCCCTCCGTCACCGGGGTGGAATGCGTCCAGATGGAGATGTGCGCTCTCGACGACAGCGGTCGACCCACTCCGCGCATGCTTGAAGGGTCATCGTTTGTGATTGATGCAGACACGGTGATCCAGGCGATCGGTACGAGTCCCAACCCTCTCCTCGTCGGTCTTCTCCAGGGAATAGAGCTCGGGAGGAAAGGGAACCTGGTGACGGACGAGGATGGGCGCACCTCGCTCCCCCGCGTCTACGCCGGGGGGGATATCGCAACGGGAGCTGCCACCGTCATTCTTGCGATGGGTGCAGGCAAGCGAGCTGCAGCGGCGATCGATGCTGACCTGCAAGACGTTTCCTCACCCTGAAACTCGCGCTCTTCTTTTTCCCCCGCATTTCCGCTTTATTTTCGGCGGTTTTCCATCGAGAGAATTCGACAGGTTTAACCGTACGGGAGAGAACAGTACCTAGTTTATGGCAAAAAATGCTCTGCTGCTGGCCCTGGTAGCGGTGCTTGTCGGTGGGCTCCTGTTCGCCGGGTGCTGCACAACGAGCACCCCTGGAACGAATACTACCACCACTCCCACTCCTGCCACGACGGTCGTCGAAACCGTCACATCGGTCACGAATGAAACCCAGACTTCCGTTGCGATCCCGGTGACAATCGATGTAACCGCAACTCCCGTGAACACGACGGCACCGAATGCCACCACGAACGCGTCGGGGAATGCGACTCCAACGGCAACAGGAACGGTGAAGGTCACCGCTACGGCCACCTCCTACATGGAGCAGGACTCTGGTTCCTCGAGCAATCCGATCGTTGTTCCGACGACTCAGCCCACCTCGATCGTGACGACGTTGTTGCCATCCATCACGGTAACGATCCCGACGGCACCCATCACTGTCGCTCCGAGCCAGTCGGTCCAGCCAACGACGGTGATCACGACGACGAAGCCAACATCGGCCCCGACGTCGAAGCCGACAACGGTGATCACGACGACGAAGCCAACATCGGCCCCGACGTCGAAGCCGACGACCGTGATCACGACGACGAAGCCGACGTCCAAGCCGACGACCGTGATCACGACGACGAAGCCGACGTCCAAGCCGACAACGAACCCTACACCAACCAAGACCTTCGTGCCGCCACCGATTCCAACAACCGTGAAGCCGACAACCCAGACCCCACCACCGACTCCCTTCCCGGTGACGGTGACAACGGTCCCGCAGCCATCGATGGGTTTCTAACAGAAATACCTTTTTAAAAAGGGGATTCTTGGGTGATCCTGGAAGCCCTGTTATGCGGTTGGACCGTCAAGGAACTCGATGACGATCCCGGTATTATCGGTCGTCGTCTCGATCGCGATCTCGAGACCAAGCGGTGCAATCGCCGACTCGACATCCTCTCGCGGCCTCGAGGTGATCACCGCGATCGAGGGCCCGACCGAGGACATGCCAACGAATTCGAAACCAGCTTCGCGAAGCCGACTCATGTAGGTGTAGATCGAGAAGGTATGGTGTTCGATCTCAGCACGTTTCGACCCCCGAAATTCTATCTCCCAGATCACGTCTCCGACTCTTCGTACATCTCCTCGTTCGAGAGCGGGTATCAGATCCATCAGGACCATGTACGCCTTGAGTTCCCGATCCTGGTAATCCAGGCTCCTGGCCCTGTTCATCAGCAGGTCGAACTCCTTCGCCCCTGCGGATGAAATATCCGATGCCGGTATGATAACAAAGACCTGCTCCTTCTCAGCGAACGGGTGGTGGTAGACGAGGGTCAAACGGTCACCCATCACGGCCATTCCTCCGAATGTACTTGCCGCAGGCCCAACACCGGTCTCAAACCCATAAGCAATCTCCCCTTCATGGGTCTCCTCGACGTAGTTGTGTCCCAGCAGCAACCGGAGCTGGGTGCTGGTAAATGGGGAGCCAACCGCAACGTTCAGTCCGTGAGCGAGTGCGATCAGGATCGTGCTTGTTGATCCGAGCCCGACGTGCGGGTACGCATGTGTCCCGACGGTGATCGAGAAGGCGCCCCTGTACCCGCTTGCCTGTCGGAAGACCTCGAGGAAGTGTTGAATAATTGGAAGCCTGTTGGAATTGATTTCATCGGGCCCGTCGATGCACCGGACGTCGACAACGAGGGGTAGGGCGATCGCGAAACCAACCCCCCCTCCTCCCGGACGCTCGGGGGCGAACCTGTTCATATCCAGGACGGTCAGGTGGATCCGCGAGGGCGCCTTCACCCTGACGGTTCCCTCGATGGACTGTAGCGGGCCTTGGGGCTCGATTCCCACGGTCTGGATTCGTTCTCCCGGTTTGAACGAGGAGAAATCGTACTCCACGAGGTCAAGGTCCCCGCCCCGGATCTTCATGATTGGCATCTCGTATCACCGCCCTCGTGGTCGATCAAAGAAGGGATTTTTCCCCCCCGCAGCCACAGGAATGCCACATGCCGCAGTGCACCCAGGGAGCCATCCGAGGGCAAGCGCTCCGACGCCGACAGTGTACATGACCCGGTTGTCCAGGTTCAGGAGCGAGGCGGTCTTGACAGCGGAACCAATCGCGATTCCCAGGTCCATCATCTTGATGACACAGTTTAGGGATCCGAACGGGGTGGTCGACCCCCCCTTTTTTTTTGCTGCCATCTGCATCGCCTCGCAGTTCGGATACCCGCATCCACCACAGTCAACCCCGACAGGTTCAAGGCCTCGAACACCGATCAGCAGGCACGCTTCACTCGCCGTAATATTTCCTGCGTCCCGTTCGAAGAAGCTGTCCTCCTCTCGCTTCGCCGCCGAACGCACTGCCTCGGCAAGCTCTTTCAGCTCCTCTCCGGAGACAATTCGAATGACGAGGGAATCCGCCCCTCTTCCTTTCGGCGCCGTTCGGGCCGCGAGGGCCATCAGGTCGCAGGCCGTACCAACGGCCCGGGACGCGTCGTTCATGAAAGGGAGATATGCCCCCCCGGCAGATAAAACCGAAAGGAATGATATTGAAGAAAAAGTATTCAGGAATGCTGCCTGAGCAGCTGCCCCAGGCGAGGTAGGAAGTCCTTCTTGCGGCTCATCACGTCTTTGAGCAGCAGGGGATCTCCGTCCAGGTCAAGCCTTCCGAGCCAGGCATCATCGTTCGCCGCAAAGAAGGCGAGGGATGCATTCTCGAAGACCGAGGTATAGAGCACGACGGCGAGATCGACCCGCTGGCTTGCCCGCATGAGGCCGAGCTCGCGCCGGATATCAGCTCCGTGTGCCTGGGCAAAAGCAAAGGAAGGGACCATCACCTGGGCGATGATGACTTTTCTACCAAATAACTCGTAGGCCTTGCTGTCCCGCCGGAGCTGTTCATCGATCGGGACATCATCAACGGCCATTCCCTTCTCGATCAGGGTGGTTCCGAGGGTGACTGGATCCCGGTCGATCAGTCCAGCGAGGTATTCCACTGCACGGCGGTCGAGGGACGTGGTCGTCGACATCCGAAGGACAAGGGTGTCCGAGAGGATGCCGCAGAGCAGGAGGCCAGCGGTCGATGGGGAGGGATCCCTCCCGGCCTCCATGAACCGCGTCGTGATGATCGTGCAGGTCGAGCCGACCGGGTCGTTCAGGAACCGGACGGGTTTCAGGGTCGAGATCACACCGAGCCGATGGTGATCGATGATCTCCAGGATATCCGCGTTCTCGATTCCATCCACCGCCTGGCCCGGCTCGTTGTGGTCGAGGAGGATCACCGCCTTCTGTACATCCTGCATCAGAGAGGTCCGTGAGAGGAGCCCGAGGAACCGACCTTCCTCGTCGACCACGCAGGCCGTCCTGAACTTCGAGGTGGAGACCAGGTGCTTGGCCCGCTCGAGTGTATCATCAAGGGTGACGGTCGGGACATCGGTCTCCATAATCATGCCCGCCGGGGCGGAGAGATGGAGCCGTTTGCCCACACTGAACGCATCCAGGTCGGTGGAGAGGATCGTGATCCCCTGTCCCCTCGCCGCGTTCAACACCCGGTCGCCGACTGGCGCCCCGTCGGCGACGATCATCGCGGCGATCCCAGCGGAGATCAGGGTCAACTGGGCAGGCTCATTGTCTCCGACGATCGCCACATCGTGCGAGGTCAGGCGCGATAGTGTGACATGCAGTGCATCGATCGCGGTGTAGACTCGCCCCTCGAGGTGGTCATGGGCCCCCACGAGCACAGTCGCATACAGAATTCTTGCCAGGTCCTCGAGCCGGATGGGCGGAACAGACAACGGCTCTTCCCGCTGCCCGGTCACGTACGCTCGCGCGAGACCGTACTCGGAGACGAGTCCTGCCAGGCGGCCCGCCGCATCCACGATCGGGATATTCCGCATGTCGTACTGGTCCATCAGCGCTGCGACGTCAACGGTTGGAATGTCGGTCCGTGCCGACCGGGTGTCGATGTACGGAATATCCGCGATCCCAGGCTCGACCGACTCGATGAAGGTCGGGGGATCAGCCCTGAACTCGCTGAGGGCCCACCGGGTCTCGGCCGTACAATCTCCGCATCGGGCGGGGATGTAGACTTCCGGCTCGTCCATGTTCAGGAGCTCGGCATACCCGATCACACTGCAGATCGAGTCGGTATCGGGCTGTCGGTGCCCGATCACGTAGACGCTGTTCATACCCGCCATATCGACTGGAGGTAGGTTTGCCCTCCGGGTTCTTATGCCTGGGGGTGATCCGCTGCGGCACGTTGACAGAAAAGAAGGCTCTATAAGGTCCCGCGCTGCCTTTTTAAATGAACGGCATCATGAAGGAGATCGTTATCAAGGGGGCGCGTGAGCACAACCTCAAGAACGTCCAACTCGCCCTTCCCCGTGACCGCCTGATCGTCTTCACCGGGCTTTCCGGCTCAGGGAAGTCCACCCTGGCGTTCGACACCCTCTACGCCGAGGGACAGCGCCGCTACGTCGAATCCCTCTCGACCTATGCGCGGCAATTCCTCGGGGTCATGCATAAGCCCGATGTCGATGCGATCGAGGGGTTGAGCCCGGCGATATCCATCGAACAGAAGACAACCTCGAAGAACCCGCGCTCGACGGTCGGCACCATCACCGAGATCTACGACTACCTTCGTCTCCTCTTCGCACGCATCGGCGTACCGTACTGCCCGGACCATAACATCCGGATCGAGTCTCAGTCGCCTGAGCGTATCGCCGATGCGGTTCAGGCGGAATCGTCGGGCATGATCACCGTTCTCGCCCCCATCGTTCGCCAGCGGAAAGGGACCTACGGTCAGTTGATCAAGGACCTGTACCGCGAGGGATACGCCCGCGTTCGAATCAATGGGGAGATCCACAGGACCGACGAAGAGGTGCCGCTCCAGCGGTACCGAAAGCAGGACATCGAGGTGGTGGTCGACCGGGTCGAGATCGAAGACCGCTCGCGCCTCGTCGAGGCGATTGAGAATGCCTTGAAGAAGGCCGATGGGCTCGTGATCGTGGCTCGGGAGGACGGGACGGAGACGATCTACTCCTCCTCGATGGCCTGTCCCATCTGCGGCCTTGCCTTTGAAGAACTCCAGCCTCGGATGTTCTCGTTCAACTCCCCGTTCGGTGCCTGCGAGGAGTGTAACGGTCTCGGGTTCAAGATGGTCTTCGATCCCGACCTGATCATCCCTGACCGCGACCTCTGTATTGTCGACGGTGCGATTGCTCTGTACAAGAACGCGATTGAAGGGTATCGGGGCCAGATACTCGAGACAGTTGCGCGGAAGCTCGGGTTCGACGTCTTCACCCCCATCTCCCACCTCACCGAGGAGCAATATAAAGGCCTGATGCACGGAACGACCGAACGCCTGAACTTCACCATGCGGGCGCGCAACGGCGACACCCAGTGGTCCCATCGGGGGCCCTGGGAGGGGCTCCTCCCCCAGGCTGAACGTCTCTACGCACAGACCCAGTCCGAATATCGCAAGCGTGAGCTGGAGCGATTCATGCGCATCTACGACTGTCCGACCTGCAAGGGGGACCGGCTCAAGGTGAAGGTGCGTTCGGTCAGGATCTCCGGCTCGTCCATCGTCGATGTGACCCGCCTCTCTGTCTCGGCATGCCTCGCGTTCTTCCGTGAGCTCGATCTCGACCCGCGGGATCAGCAGATCGCTCGCCTTGTCATCAAGGAGATCACTGACCGGCTCGAGTTCCTGGAGCGCGTCGGGCTGGGTTACCTGACCCTCTCGCGGGCTGCCGGAACCCTGTCAGGGGGGGAGGGGCAGCGGATCCGCCTCGCCACCCAGCTTGGGGCAAACCTGATGGGTGTCCTGTATGTCCTGGACGAGCCCTCGATTGGTCTTCACCAGCGTGATAATCGGCGCCTGATCGATACGCTTTGCGCTCTCAGGGACCTGGGGAACACGCTTGTCGTTGTCGAGCACGATGAGGATACGATCCGGGCTGCCGATTACGTGGTCGATATCGGCCCTGGGGCCGGGGTTCACGGGGGTCAGATCGTCGCGAAGGGGACGCCCCGGGAGATCGAGAGATCGACCAACTCTCTTACCGGGCTCTACCTTTCACGTTCCCTCAAGATCGATACCCCAGCCTGGCGACGAACCAGCGAGAACTACATCCGGATCAAAAATGCGCGGGAGAACAATCTGAAGGGGATCGATGTCGAGATACCGATCGGGGTGCTCACCGTTGTCACGGGCGTCTCCGGTTCGGGCAAGTCCACGCTCGTCTACGAGATCCTGCACAAGGCCCTGCACCGCCAGCTCTTCCGGGCCGGGGACCTCCCCGGGGCCCATGACGCGATCGAGCTCGACACCCCGATTGACAAAGTGATCGTGATCGACCAGTCCCCCATCGGCCGAACGCCGCGGTCGAACCCGGCGACGTACACAAAGTTATTCGACGAAATCCGGTCGATCTTCGCCGAGACGCAGGAGGCGAAGGTCCGCGGGTACACCCCGGGTCGTTTTTCGTTCAACGTCCGGGGGGGACGCTGTGAGGCCTGCCAGGGAGACGGGCTGATCAAGATCGAGATGAACTTCCTCCCCGAGGTCTACGTCGAGTGCGAAGAATGCAAGGGTCGTCGATACAACCAGGAGACCCTTGAAGTGAAGTACAAGGGCAAGTCGATCGCCGACGTCCTCGACATGTCGGTTGAAGAGGCCCTCCACCTCTTTGAGCGCATCCCATCCATCCGGAACAAGCTTGAGGTCCTCAGCCGGGTCGGCCTGGACTACATCAAGCTCGGGCAGTCCTCGACCACGCTCTCGGGCGGAGAAGCCCAGCGGATCAAGCTGACCCGGGAACTCTCAAAGCGGGCGACGGGGCGCACGCTCTACCTCCTCGACGAGCCGACCACGGGTCTGCACTTTCACGATGTCAAGAAACTGGTCCAGGTCCTGGACGACCTTGTCAAGAAAGGAAATAGTGTCCTGGTGATCGAACACAACCTGGACGTGATCAAGTCGGCCGATCACGTGATCGACCTTGGGCCTGAAGGCGGGGACGGGGGCGGCGAGGTGGTGGCAACGGGCACCCCCGAGGAGGTCTCTCGGAACCCGCGGTCCTACACCGGGGCGTTCCTCGAGAAGGTGCTATGACAGGGCCTCCGATCGACCTCTCCGCCCTCCCCGAGCTCTCCGGGTGTTATCGGTATTTTGACATTGATGGCGCCATCATCTACGTTGGGAAGGCGAAGAACCTGAGGCGCCGTGTCTCCTCGTACTTCACCCGTCAGGACCTCGACCCCAAGACGGCGGCGCTGGTCAGCCACATCGCTCGCCTCGACTTCATCGTCACCTCGAACGAGGTCGAGGCCCTGATCCTGGAAAACACCCTGATCAAGGAGCACTGGCCGCGGTACAACATCAACCTCAAGGACTCCAAGACCTATGCCTACATCCAGCGGACTGACGAAGAGTTCCCCCGCCTCGTCGTCGTCCGCCAAAAGGGTGCCAGGGGCACCTACTACGGTCCTTTTGTCTCGGGACTTGAGCGCGACCAGATTGTGAAAGGTCTGAGGAAAACCTTCCGTCTCCGGAGCTGCCGCACCCTGCCGAAGCGCGCCTGCCTTCGGTATCACATGGACTCCTGTTCCGCCCCGTGCATCGGTGCGACGACGCCTGAGGAGTACTCCCGGGCGATGAGCCGTGCCGAAGAGTGCCTGAGAGGACGGGACCGTGAGCTGCTTGCAACGCTCCACGAGGAGATGATCCGCTTCGCCACTGAGGAGAAGTTTGAACAGGCCCTCGCTCGGCGGGAGGAGATCCGGGCGATCGAAAGGCTCGCCGAGCGACAGCGGGTGGACCGACAGAAGGCCTACGACGAGGATATTCTCAATTATCTCGTCGTTGATGGGAGCGTGTACCTGGGGCTTTTCAAGATACACCTGGGAACGCTGACCGGCCGACAGGAGTTCGTTTTCGACCACCGCGAGGGGTTCCTTCCCGAGTTCCTTGTCCAGTACTACGGCGAACAGCCGATCCCGAAGGAGGTAATACTGCCCGAGGCGGTCGACCCGGCGATCACCGACTACCTCTCCCGCCTGAAGGGGTCCCGCGTCAGGGTGACGGTTCCGCAGCGGGGCGACCGCTGGCACCTGCTCGAACTCGTCAAAACGAACATCGAGGCTTCCTTCTTCGGTGACCGCATCAAGGTCGAGACACTCCGCGAGGCTCTCCACCTCCCCACCTCGCCTGAGGTCGTCGAATGCTTTGACATCTCCCACCTGGCCGGCACCTCGACCGTGGGGGTGATGGTCCAGTTCCGCGGGGGCCGGCCCGACCGGCGCAACTACCGGCGATTCCGCATTCGGACCGTCGAGGGTGTCGACGACTTC
>CAYLUL010000030.1:0-17045 GCA_964386835.1 uncultured Methanospirillum sp. | reverse complement strand
CCCGGACAACTACCAGGAATATCCCGTCGAGCGGACTGCGCACCGAACATCACCCACAGATCTCGGGCTCGCGCTCCTCTCAACCCTTGCCGCGCTGGACCTCGGATACCTCTCGCCGGCCCAGATGGTTGAACAGCTCGAGCGAACCTTCGAGACCCTGGTTCAGCTGGAGCGATTCAAGGGGCACCTGTATAACTGGTACGACTCGATCACGCTCGAACCCCTCCTGCCCCGGTACATTTCGACCGTCGATTCGGGGAACTTTCTCTGTCTCCTGGTGACGCTTCGGTCCGGGCTCAACGAGATTGGAGGGACACCGGTGCTGCCTGTCGCGATCCTTGACGGGATTCTGGACACGGTCCGAGAACTCCAGCAGGCTATCGAAGAGACCGAGCATGATCAGGATGACACTACACACGTTTCACCGGTGAATCGTGGCAGGATCGATCAGATTGAGGAACTCCTTGCTAACGCTGGACCGAGTGTAGCCGATCGATACAATGTACTATCCCAGTGTGCTGCGCTGTTACAACCGGTCTCCAGAGACCTCAAGACGAACGCGGATGAGGAGGTCCGGTGGTGGATAGGCGCCCTCGAGCGGCAGGTCCACGGTATTCTTGAATACGGCAATGATCTGCTCGAGTGGTGGGCCGGCGCTCCACGTGAGCGGGCCTTCTGGGACGGCGTTTCCGGTTTCGGGCAGGACGAGGCCGCCCAGATTGAAGCGGCACTGGTCCGATGCGATGCGGACTCCCCTGGGCTTGTCGGGCTCCGACAGATGGAGGCTGATCTCCTGCCCGTCCTCGACAGACTCCTGATGCGCCTGGCGACGGCGAGGGATGGTTCAGCTCAGACGCAGTCCGATGCGGCTACACTCATGACTCTGCGCGAGCGGCTTCACCGCAGTGGTGCCCGCGCAGGGGTGATGCTCGATCGAATCGAACGGCTTGGCGCGCGCTGTTCAGAATTCTCGAAGGTGGAGACTGCCTTCCTCTTCGACTCGACCCGGGATCTTCTCGCGATCGGTTATAATGTTACGGAACTTCGGCGCGATCCATCATACTACGACCTGCTCGCCTCCGAAGCTCGTCTCGCTTCATTCTTTGGCATCTCAACCGGCGAACTACCTCAGGCGCACTGGTTTGCGCTCGGCCGGCTGCTCACTACGAGTTCGAGTGGCCCGCTCCTCCTGTCGTGGTCGGGATCGATGTTCGAGTACCTGATGCCGCTCCTTGTCATGCCCAGCTACCCCGAGACTCTCCTGGAACAGACGTGTATTGCAGCAGTCCGCCGGCAGATAGAGTACGGTCGTCAACGTGGAGTGCCCTGGGGGGTCTCCGAGTCTGGGTATAACCTGACCGATGCGAACCTCAACTACCAGTACCGGGCCTTTGGTGTGCCCGGGCTTGGGTTCAAACGGGGCCTGGGAGAAGACCTTGTAATCGCACCGTATGCGAGCGCGCTCGCGCTCCTGGTCCTACCGACCGAGGCGACCGAGAATCTCAAATCGCTGGCCACGACCGGTTTCCTCGGAAGGTATGGCTTCTACGAAGCCGTCGACTACACGCCTTCCCGGGTCTCACATGGACAGCGCCATGCAATCGTGCGGTCCTTTATGGCTCACCATTCGGGGATGTCGTTGCTGGCTTTGGTCTCGCTCCTCCTTGATCGACCAATGCAGCGGCGATTTCTCGCCATCCCCGAGGTCCGGGCGACGGATCTCCTGCTCCAGGAACGCGTCCCCAAGGTCACACCCTTCTATCCCCACGCGATCCGTCGGGACGGGATTGTCCGCCGGGGCGCAGAGGGTGAGACGCTCGTCCGGGTCTTCACGACCCCGCATTCCCCGCGTCCGGAGGTCCATCTTCTCTCCAATGGGCGGTACCACGTGATGGTCACAAATGCCGGCGGGGGCTATTCTCGGTGGCGCGACCTTGAGCTGACACGCTGGCGCGAGGACCCGGTCGCCGATGGATACGGATTCTTCTGCTACGTGCGTGACGTCGAGAGCGGCCGGTTCTGGTCGTCCTGCCACCAGCCCACTCTTGAGGCGGCCGAGCACTACGAGGCAATCTTTCAACAGGCCCGGGCCGAGTTCCGGAGGAACGATGACGGGATCGATGTTCACACGGATGTGATGGTCTCTCCCGAGGATGATCTCGAGCTCCGCCGCATCCGGATCACGAACCGATCGTGGAGCCGTCGAACAGTTGAACTCACCAGCTACGCGGAGATCGTCCTCGCCCCGGTGGGTCAGGATGTCTCCCATCCCGCCTTCTCCAACCTCTTCGTGACGACCGAACTGCTACCCGAGCGAAATGCGATCCTCGTCACCCGACGACCCCGGTCATCGGGTGAGCACCCCCCGTGGCTTGTGCATATGATGGTCGTTGAAGGAACGACTGTTCGGACTACATCATACGAGACCGATCGATCCCGGTTCATCGGACGGGGGCACACGCTCGCCGATCCGGTTGCTATGACCGATTCCTCGACTCTCTCCGGCACATCTGGCTCTGTTCTCGACCCGATCGTAGCCATCAGGCGTACTATCGCAATCGACCCCCAGGAGACCGTGACAATCCATCTCTATCTTGGTTTCGGTGAGACCCATGAACGCGTGCTGGAACTGGTGGAAAAGTACCAGGACATCTACATGGGTGATCGAGTGGCAGAACTGGCATGGACTCACACCCAGGTGATGTTGCGTCAGCTCAATGCGACCGAGACGGACGCCCAGATCTTTGCACGCCTCGCATCGGCCATTATCTACCCGAATCCTGCGCGTCGAGCCCCCATGGACGTTATCGCGAAGAACCGCCGTGGTCAGAGCGGTCTCTGGGGATATGGCATCTCTGGAGACAACCCCCTCGTCCTGGTCCGTATCGAAAATTTGGCACGTGTGAACCTCGTAAGGCAGATGATCCAGGCCCATGCGTACTGGCTCCGGAAGGGTCTTGTCGCCGATCTGCTGATCTGGAATGAGGATCTGACCGGGTACCGCCAGGACCTGAATGAGGAACTCCTTCGGCAGGCAGCCCTGGGGCCGGACCCCCACCTGATCGATCGGCCGGGGGGCATCTTCTTCCGTCGTTTCGACCAGATCCCCGAGGAAGACCGTATTCTGATACAGTCCATCGCCCGAGTGATCGTGAGTGATCGTGACGGATCCCTTGAAGAGCAGGTCGAGAGAACACGGTGGACCGAATCTCTGGCACCCCAGTTACTTCCGAGCCGACAGCGCCCCGCACCCGCGCTTGAAGCATCTGCCAGGGGCGAGAGGCTTGACTTTTTCAACGGTTATGGGGGTTTCTCCTCCGACGGAAAGGAATATGTTATCGAGAGCGGCCCAGGCCTGGCGACTCCGGCTCCGTGGGTGAACGTCCTTGCCAATCCGCAGTTCGGCTCGGTCATCTCGGAAAGCGGCGCGTCCTACTCCTGGTCGGAGAACGCTCATGAATATCGGCTCACCCCCTGGTGGAACGACCCAGTCACGGATCGGACCGGCGAAGCGTTCTACCTACGGGACGAAGAGACGGGTGCGTTCTGGTCACTGACCCCCTTGCCTGCCCGTGGTGAGGGAACCTACATCACCCGGCACGGGTTCGGTTACTCGATCTTCGAGCATAGCGAGGACGGACTGACAACGACCATGAGGGTGCATGTCGATGTCGATGCCCCGGTTAAGATGTGGCACATTCGGGTGCGTAACCGTTCGGGGCGCCCCCGCACCATCTCCATCACGGGTTATGTCGAGTGGGTCCTCGGCGACCTTCGGAAGTCTACGGCGATGCACGTCTTGACCGAAGTCGATCCGCTCACCGGGGCTCTCTTTGCCCGAAATACCTTCAACACCGAGTTCCCCGATCGCGTTGCGTTCTTCGATCTGAACGAATTGAACCGGAGTGTGACGGGTGATCGACACGAGTTCCTCGGCCGAAACGGCCGCCTTGCCCACCCAGCTGCCCTTGACCGCGCTCGCCTCTCTGGAAGGGTCGGTGCGGGCCTTGATCCCTGCGGGGCCATCCAGGCGGAGATGGAACTATCGGAGGGGCAGATCGTCGACCTCGTATTCATGATGGGCGTGGGTCGTGGTCTCGACGACGCTCGCTCGCTCGTGCAGCGGCACCGGGGGATCGGTCCGGCCCGGTCATCGCTCGAATCGGTCCGTCGGTACTGGGATTGGACCCTGTCCGCCGTGACCGTCGAGACCCCTGACCGTTCTGTTGACCTCCTGGTGAACGGATGGCTCCTCTACCAGGTGATTGCTGCCCGGCTCTGGGCTCGTTCTGGGTATTATCAGTCTGGCGGTGCATTCGGGTTTCGGGATCAGCTCCAGGATGTGATGGCGCTCATCCACGCTGAACCACTCACGATCCGCAAGCACCTCTTGATGGCGGCCGGCCATCAGTTCGTGGAGGGTGATGTGCAGCACTGGTGGCATCCGCCAAATGATCGGGGTGTCAGGACCCGATGCTCCGACGACTATCTCTGGCTCCCGTATGTCACCTGTCGATACGTCCTGTCAACCAGGGACTCCGGCATCCTCTCCGAGCGTGTAAACTTCATCGAGGGGCGACCGCTCCAGCCGGACGAGGAGGCTTACTACGACCTTCCCACCGTCTCAGAAGAGCAGGGGACGCTGTACGATCACTGTGTCAGGGCAATTGAGCACGGACTTCGCTTCGGTGCCCACGGCCTGCCCCTAATGGGTACAGGCGACTGGAACGACGGTATGAACCGCGTGGGCGCGATGGGGGCAGGCGAATCGGTCTGGCTCGGATTCTTCCTCTATTCGGTACTGCTTCAGTTCTCCGGGATCGCCCGCCTCCGCGGAGACGATGCCTTTGCCGAGCGGTGCGTAGGTGAAGCTTCACGCCTGGTGACCAACCTCGAGCAGGCCGGTTGGGATGGTGAGTGGTATCGGCGGGCGTATTTTGACGATGGCTCTCCGCTTGGCTCGTCTGAGAATGAGGAGTGCCGTATCGACTCCATCTCCCAGTCGTGGGCGGTGCTCTCGGGGGGAGCGGAACGAGGACGAGCCCGGAAAGCTCTCGATTCTCTCGACCGATTTCTGGTTCGCCGGGATGGTCGCCTGATCGCCCTCCTCACTCCTCCCTTTGAGCACGCTGAGCCGTCTCCGGGATACATCCGAGGGTACGTCCCCGGTGTTCGAGAGAATGGGGGCCAGTACACCCACGCGGCAATCTGGGCGGTTATGGCCTTTGCTGCCCTCGGGCAGGCACAGAAGGCCTGGGAGCTCTTCGACCTGATCAACCCGATTCGACATGGTCAGTCGCGGGCTGACGTAGAGATCTACCGGGTGGAACCCTATGTCGTCTCCGCGGATGTCTACGCCGTAGAACCCCATGTCGGGCGTGGAGGTTGGACCTGGTACACAGGCTCCGCAAGCTGGATGTATCAGCTCCTCGTCGAATCTCTTGTCGGAATACGCCTGGATGTCGACCAGCTCCGGTTCTCACCATGCCTTCCGGACGGGTGGGATCAGATGGTTGTCCGGTACCGGTTCCACGAGACAATCTATCGATGCCGTATTCGGGCAACGGGGTCTGCGTGCGGGATTCGTTCGATCAGGCTCGATGGGATCGATCAGGTGGACCGGACAGTCCGGCTGGTGAACGATCACCGGCAACACGAGGTCGAGGTCGAGATTGGCTGATTCGGGGACCATTGTTCGCACCTCCTCTTTCGCAAATGTCAGCTGGAACGTCCTGACGCGTGGTTGCTCTCTCCTTCCTTCTCCCGATGACGGCTGAGTGCAACCGGTTCGGACCAGACCCCTGTTGGACAGGCTGAAGGGGGGTTTGAATGGGAACTGCGGTTTTGTTGTAAGGAGCTGCACCTTCGCCTGTTGTTGGTGTCATGTTTCGAGTTCGAACCAGGAGAACCTCCTTGGGGGTGTATGGGATATCCAGATCCAGGAAAAAAACGGTAGATTTTCTCCGCTCGTATGCGAGCCAATCTCCTTCGGATTCGGGCGAAAATCACACCTCTTTTCTGCTTCTGTCATAAGAAGAGATTAGATTGGGGTGCTACCCCACCTCGAGGAAAGTGAAGGGGGTCTTTATGTGGGGGCCTGAAAAGAGAGGGATCGCATCGGTATTCCTGTGATCGATCACCGGGTCTGTTCCCTCAGGTTCCGTCGAAGCAGCTTCCACCCATGGACCCGGGGGAGGCTCTCGACCAGTTCGAGTCGGCGGGGAATCTTGTACCCAGCAAGGCGCGATTCGCAGTATCTCCTGAGATCATCGAGGGTGATCGAACACCCCCTCACCGGCACCACCGCCGCCACCGGGATCTCCCCGCGTCGCTCATCGGGAATCCCGTATACCGCGACGTCCTGAACGGCTTCATGCCCGATGATCACGTCCTCGACCTCGGTCGGGTAGATCTTCCAACCCGACATGATGATCATATCCTTCTTCCGGTCTGTGATGAAGAGTATCCCGTCCTCATCGAGGTGGCCGATATCGCCGGTCAGGAACCAGCCATCCTCACGGAACACCTCTGCGGTTGCTTCGGGCTGGTTCCAGTACCCGCAGGCGACCGAGGGTCCTCGCAACGCGATCTCCCCGGCAGTCCCCGGGGGGAGCTCGAGGCCGGGGTCTGCGGCGTCCACGATCCGCACTTCGGTGTACCCGACCGCGACACCGACCGAGCGGTATCCTCTTGTCAGCTCGGGATAAGCGGGCAGAGTCACCGTGCCGGAACCGATCACGATCGTCTCGGAGAGACCGTATGCATTCGCAACCGGGATGCCGAAGCGCCGGTCGAACGCCTCCCAGATGCTGGGGAGGAGCGATCCGCCTCCCGAGATGATCAACCGGGCGGACTCGAGCGACTGATCGGCCTCGGGACCGGCATTGATCAGGGCATGGATAACGGGTGGCATACCGGCAAGGACCGTCGGTCGGAACTCACGCGCAAGCGCCAGGTAGGAATCCAGTGAGAATCGGGAGAGAGCGACCCATGTCCCACCGGCCCGCAGTGTGGCGAGGCCCCATGAGCAGCCGACATGCCCCATCGGGTAGATGCCCAGGTAGATGTCCGAAGGGGCCAGCAAGAGAGCCTCGCGCTCCGCGTCGAGAGCCGTTATCCAGGCTCCATGGGTGAGCATCGCCCCTTTCGGCCTTCCTGTTGTGCCGGCAGTGTACTGGATATGGCAGAGATCGTCGAAGGAGCAGTGGACTGGTCGCATTGAGGTCTCCCCAACCTGGAGGTCGTCCCATCCGATCTCATCGCTCTTGGCGTCCCCGACCACGATCCGGTGCCGCAAGGTCTGGCAATCTCCGGCGATCGCCCGCACCACCTTCGCTCCTTCTCCGTCCGTGATCACTGCCACGGCTCCCGCATCATTAACAGCGTGGGCAAGCTCGCGTTCGCGGTACACGATGTTGGTGGGGACAGCGACGCCTCCCATCCGCCAGCTCGCCAGGTACCCGACAAGATACTCCGCGGAGGAGTCGAGATAGATGCAGACCCGGTCTCCTCGCTCGACTCCGAGATCGATCAGCCCGCGTGCAAGCCGGTTCGTCATCGCACGAAGTTCACGATAGGTGAGCGATACTCCGCGGTCCGGCTGAACGAACGCGGTCTTGGCCTCGGGGACGAGTCGAGCATCGAGGAGCGTGGTCACGTTGGGCATGAGCTGCGGTAGAGGTGTGTGGAGCGGCACATATTTAGGCATGGCGCTGCCCGGTCATACCAACCCCTCGTTCATGATGCTGCGGAGAGGTGGGGGAGTCCGAAGGTGAGCTTCTGTTCCCGGGCTTGACCTCTCGGAGGACCATGCGATTGAGAGAGAGTAGAATTACCGGTCATTCACTATATGGTAGTATGGATACTCCTCATCCCTTTCTTATTGGAGGTACCTGGCGACGTTCGGGGACGACCGTCGATGTTGTGTCGCCCTATGACGGAACCATCGCCGGCTCGGTCGAACTCGCCGCTACTGGCGACCTTGTTGATGCCATCGCGACGGCACGTCGGGGTGCGGAGATCATGCGTCACCTGCCAGCACATCGCAGGGCAGTGATCCTCCATGAGATCGCACGGCGTGTCATCGCAGAGGCTGACTCACTCACCGACGCCATCGTCGGAGAAGTAGGAAAGACCGTTTCGATGGCCCGGGCGGAGATCGACCGTGCTGTATCAACACTCCATGTCTCGGCCGATGAGGCGCTCAGGATCGGCGGAGAGATGGTCGACCTTGACTGGAGTCCAGCAGGCGAGGGCTGTACCGGGATCCTGCGGCGCGTGCCCGTGGGGGTTGTCCTTGCGATCACCCCATTCAACTTCCCCCTCAATCTGGTCTGCCACAAGGTCGGTCCTGCGCTTGCCGCCGGTAACGCGGTGATCGTCCGTCCTTCAACCCAGGCTCCTCTTTCATCCCTTGCCCTCGGCCGGATCGCGCTCGCCGCTGGATGCCCTCCGGAGGCGATCGCGGTTGTTCCGTGCCGTGCCACAGACGCAGAGTGTCTGGCTACAGATCCGGGGATCGACCTCCTCTCGTTCACGGGGAGTCCTGCAGTCGGGTGGCGGCTCCGGTCGATAGCCGGAAACAAACGTGTGGCTCTCGAACTCGGTGGAAACGCGGCGGTGATCATCGAACCGGATGCTGATCTCACCAGCGCGATTCCGAAAATAGTGAATGGAGCGTTCCTGAATGCCGGCCAGGTCTGCATCTCAGTCCAGCGCGTCTTCCTTCACAGCACTCTGTTCGACGAAGGCCTTGCCCGGCTCCTCGAGGCGACTCGAGAGCTTCATGTCGGAGATCCACACTCTCACGTGACCGCGATAGGCCCGATGATCTCGGAGGAAGCGGCTGCCGGCGCTGAAGCGAAGGTTCGCGAGGCCCTCGAGGACGGAGCTGTCTGCGAGATCGGGGGAGTTCGTGATGGGACCCTTTTCCATCCGACCGTTCTGACGCGGACCCGGCCCGAGATGCGGGTCAATTCGACCGAAGTTTTCGCCCCGATCATTACGCTCACGCCGTACGACCATCTCGACGAAGCGCTCACTCAGGCAAATGACTCGCCATACGGTCTCCAGCAGGGGCTCTTCACCCACGACGTTCGATCGATCGCTCGCGCTGCAGAATGCTGCCGCGCCGGGGCGCTGATCGTGAACGATGTCCCATCTTTCAGGATGGACCACATGCCGTACGGTGGGATCAAGAACTCCGGGCTCGGGAGGGAGGGTCCACGATTCGCGATAGAGGAGATGACTGAACGCCAGCTCGTCGTGATCCGGTACAGTTGAACCCCTCACGGTTCTGTCAAGTTTGACGGTTGTGAACGTCTCAGAGAGGAGATGGTGTGCCCCGACGGCGGGGGGTCGCTTCTCGAGCGACCTGAGAACGGTCAGGGGCTCCGAACCGTGTGTCGAAATCCTCTGGCCGGGACCAGTATTTCGAACTGTGCGCCGGACCCCGTCACTTGTATGTCACGAATCTCCATTCCAGTGATCGAGAGTATATCCCGACACAGGCAGAGGCCCAATCCGGTGCCGTCCGCCCTCCTCTTGAAGCACACCTGGCGACCCTCGGCGCCGAGGCCTGGGCCATCATCCTCGCAGATGATGACAAGGTTCCTGTCGCCTTCAACCGCTCTGACCGAGAGGCGGGTGGCCAAGGGTGCATGGTGTGCCGTGTTCTCGGCGATCTGGGTGAAGACGCGCGGGAAGAGCGGGTCCGCGTAGACTTCGAATGGCATGTCACCACACTCGAGCGAGAACTCGGTCGGTCCAGCCATACGAACCCCCTGTTTCACGGTCTCCTCGAGGGAATGCCAGACCGGGGGGCGTGCCCCAAGATCCTGGTAGTCCTTGGTGAAAGTGATGAGCCGCTGGATGTTCCTGGTCAGGGAGAGTTCCTTCTCCACGTATGACGAGATGACGGGATCCTTCGTGTCCTCGCTCGAGAGTTCGAGGTAGAGGAGGAGGGCGGTCACCTGGTTCAGGATGTCGTGCCGGGTGATTGACGAGAGCAGGTTCAGCTTCTCGCTCGCCCGGCGTGCCGCTTCCTCTGCCATCCTTCTCTCGGTCACATCCCGGATAAAGGCGAGAACGTGCCGAGTCCCCTCGTATTCGATCAGGCCGATCGAATAGTCGATCGGGAACGGCGTTCCATCTCGGCGCAGGTGCTCGGCAGAGCCGCTCAGCCATGCTCCATCCCCGAGCGTCCCTAATTGCCCGGACAGACTTGTTAAACCTGAGGTAGCTTCGATGTCGGAGATCCGAACCCCCACGAGATCCTCGGCGGATCTCTCGTAGCAGGCAGCAGCAGCCTGGTTGGCGGCGACAACGCGTCCGGAATCGTCTGTCTCTGTTGTCAGGAGCAATATCCCTTCGCCCGCTCGCTCAAAGATCGCTCGGTAGCGTCGTTCACTCTCAGTGAGCGCACGATCCTGTGCCCGGGCATCGGTGACATCACGGAAGACCACCTGGACTGCCTCCTGGCCCTGGAAACCGACGGGTACAGCGGTCATCTCGACCTCAAATGCCCGTCCGTCCGCGCGCACTAACCGCCCCTCTCCTGGGACGGGACGGTCCTGGGGCTCAACGAGCCATCCCCCGGGTACGTCAGCTTCGGGTTGGGGCACCCAGGAATGCATTGGCCGTCCGATGCCCTCCCGGGGCGATCCGAGCCCCAGGATGGTCGCTGCCGCCGGGTTCATGAAGACGATGTGTCCTCCAACGTGGATCAGGAGTCCCTCGGCCATCGCCTCAACAACTGCCCGATACCCCGCCTCCCTCTCCTGGAGGGCACGCGTGGTGCGCCGCTGTTCGGTTACGTCTTCAATCAGGGCGACGAGGAACGGACTCTCACCGTCCGGTCGGACCGGAGCCATCGACACGACCACGTCAGCGATCTCACCATTTGCCCGTTCGATCCGGATCTCGCGGGGGACGCATCCTCTGGGGTCCGTGAACGCCCGTTCGAACTCCTGGTGTTCACACGACCTCTCCGCGGGCGCGACGATGTCCATCCAGGAGAGGGTCTGGAGCATCTCAGGGGTTCGCCCAATAATCTCGAGTGCCTTTCGATTCGCCTCGCGTATCTCCCCTTCTTCACTGAGGATCGTGATCCCAATGAGCGGGATCTGGAAGTAGGAGCGAAACCGCGCTTCACTTCTGGCGAGCGCGACCTGGACCTGCCGCTGCTTGACCACGGTTCGAATCCGCTGTGCGAGGTCCGTATACTGCGCCCGCGGACTACCCTCCTTCTGGAGGTAGGAATCAGCCCCCAGGTTTAGGGCCTGGATTGCGACCTCCTCCCCCCCGTGACCTGTCAGGAGGATGAATGGCAGGCGGCCGTGCCGCGCCCTCACCTCTCGCAGGAAGGCGAGACCATCGTAGTCAGGCATCTGGTAATCAGCCACGATGGCATCGAAGTGGCCTGCTTCCAGCAACTCCAGGGCTGTGTCGACGCAACCGACTGCGGTCACCTTGAACTCGGGGTCGATCTGCTCGAGGTAGCGTGTGCTCAACCGAAGAAGGGCCGGCTCGTCATCCACGTACAGTATTGTGATCAGCATTAAT
This sequence comes from uncultured Methanospirillum sp., assembly GCA_964386835.1. Lineage (GTDB taxonomy): Archaea > Halobacteriota > Methanomicrobia > Methanomicrobiales > Methanospirillaceae > UBA288. Next base: position 5,483 of record CAYLUL010000030.1, on the reverse strand, counting down.
GGCAGCAGTTTGTTTATCGAACGGCCAACCTGAAAGGACTATCGCAGGATTGCAGAATCGACACTCATTCCGTATTATCGTAACGGTAACTCCCCACAGGGACATGGAGCTCGAACAGGCTTCCTCCCGGGATCTTCTGCTCGTCGATAGTCACCGGGCAGTCGTCGAGGATCTCCTGGAGTATTGAGAGCCGCTCATTTTCATGTCCGATTTCCCCATTCATGCCGGCTCCGCTCGTCTCTCGGTATCCGATACTCAACCGGCCATTCTGATCGACCGTTGCTGAGAGGCGCAGGTCTTCTGCCCCTGTTCGAATGGCCTCTGACAGGAGCTGATGAAGAACCCGCTCAAGCCAGGCATCCGAGGAGACAGAGATATCCGGGAGGTCCACTACATACCTGTCCCTCGCGATTCCTGCCGCCCGTGCCGCTTGCCGGACGATGGGGAGGAGTGGGCGAAAACGAACTGGTTCGTCTGAATGGCCCTGATGTCTCAGGGCGAACGCAACGGTCGATCGGATCTCCTCGTTCGCGATCGTGATTCGCTCTATCAACGCCAGATCTCGTCGATCGGTGACGTTCCGACTGAGCTGATCCGTCAGACCGCGGACCACCAGCGTGCTCCGTTCGACCTGCTGTCGGAGGGAGGAACTGAGGAGATCGAGAGTTTTCTCCACCTCACGGTTCTGGGCCTCCAGGGCCTCTTTTTCCTCGACTTCCTCGATCACGAGGAGCAGCTGGTCGGGAGCGATGCGTTTTAGTGTGATCTCCACCGGGGTCAGGGAGCCGTTCGAGAGAGTAAACCAGTCTCTGGCGGGTATGGCTGCGTTTCGGGCCATCGTGACGAGGTCCATGAACCGCCTCCTTCCCTCCGGCGCAAGTCTCCCGGCCAATTCATCCAGAGCACACTTCTCATCATTCAGGCCAAGGTAGGCACGTGACGCCGTGTTTGCTTCCGTTACCCTGCCTGCACCATCTGTCAGGATCAAACCACGATCCGTGTGCTCGAAGATGGCGTGAAATCGTGCCTCGACTCGAGCATGGGCTAGCTCCGACCTGTGTCGGGCGACCGCCGCGTGCAACCGGGGAACGAGATCGGCGATAAGAGTCACGATATCCCCCTGCTTTCGGATGAAGAGGTCGGCTCGCCCGTTGAGGGCCTCGATCACGACCTCCTCGCTCCCCCGGCCTGTGAAGAGGATGAACGGGACATCTCCAAATCGACGCCGCACTTCCGACAGAAGGGCAAGTCCGTTCGCACGGGGCATCGAGTAGTCAGAGAGGACCACGTCGATCGGCTCCCGTTCCAGGAGGTTGAGGGCCTCTTGTGCGCTCTCTGCGGTCAGCACCTCGATCTCCGGGTTGTCCCTGAGCGCGGTTCGAACGAGGTGGAGCAAGTCCGGCTCATCGTCGACGTATAAAAGGCGGAGCGTCGTCAGGGGCATCTCAGCGACTAGTAGCCGCGATTCTCATATTAATGCTTCTCCCGTTTCCATCCGATCTCAGGCCCCGATCAATGCGGGGACGTTGATCATCACCAGCCCGAAGATCAGCATGACCCCAGCGAATGCCAGCTGAAGCGGGCGCGGTGAACAGGCGTGAGCGAACCGTGCGCCCACCTGAGCCATCGGGATCGAACTGGCGGCGAGCGCAAGAAACCCGGCGAGGTGAACGTAGCCGACGGAGAGTTCGAGGGTGGGGCCGTCCGGAGGCACGTTGAGTGCATAACTGGTCACCCCCCCGATCGCTGCGGAGAGGATGATGGGCATCGATGTTCCTACGGCGGCGTGGACCGAGTAGTGGAGTAGGAGGAGCAATACGGGTACCAGGACGACTCCTCCACCGATCCCGAGCATGCCCGAGAGGAGACCGATCGTGACTCCGATCAGGATATATTGCGGATGGCTCAACACAATTGGTTCGTTGTCCCGGGAGCAATCTGGGCGGCGGGCGAGTCGAGCAGCCAGTGCGATCAGCACCACGCCCAGGAGGAGTTCGAGCGGACGGGCTGGGAGCCTCGTCGAAATCATTCCTCCGACAAAGGAGAAGACGGCGGCCGATGGAGCCATCCGATACACGGTTTCCCACCGGATTGCCGACCGCCGGTGGTGCGCCCAGGTGCCCGAAGCAGCGGTGGGAAGCACCACCGCCAGGCTCGTTCCGAAGGCGGTTCGAAGAGCTGTCTCTGGTTCGACTCCGATCAGGCCGAGTCCCCAGTACTGGATGGGGACCATCAGGAACCCCCCTCCTACGCCGAAAAAACCCGATGCGAGGCCCACGAATGCACCCGTCAGCAACAGCAGTCCGGAGTACAGAAAATGGGGGTCCATGTGCTCACCTCGCAGGAACAAGAGGCCGTGTCGTTGATTAGGCCTTCCGGTGTTGACAGGCACGGCACTCGGTTGTTCCCCGAGTCGGAACTCCAGGGCGTACGGAGTCCGGTCGTATCACCAGGATCCGGGTGGGGAATTGTGAATTGGGGTTAAAAAGGGGGATTATTGATACTCCGGCGGTTGGGCCTCTTTTGGAAGTCCACCCTTAAAGTGCTGCTGGATCCGCAGGTAATAGGTACGCAGGTTCTCATTCATGGTGGGGTGTACCTTGGCGAGCGCAGCCTCAAAGTGCATGGGTGTGATGACGGATGTCCGCTCCCTGAGGGCATACATACCGGCCTCCCGGCATAGGGCTTCGATGTCCGATCCAACGTATCCTTCGGTCCGGGTTGCCAGGTCCTCCAGCAGTGCGGTCCTTACCGGGTCCTCGAGCGCGAGTCCGTGCGCAGCAATCGCGTTTGCCAGTTCCTGGCGCCGTTCGTACACCGTCAATCCCCCCTCGGCGGGGGCCATAATCCCCTCAGCTGCCTGACGCCCTTCTTCGACCGAAAATGTCCGGTCACGACCGAGTGCCTCGACGAACCTTTCGAGCTCGACGGCAGCAAATCCCTCGGTGAGGGCCAGCACTTTCTCCAAGGATGAACCCTTGATCGGTTTTCCGCGGGTATGGATCTCCAGGATTCGCAACCGGTCTTCACGTGCGGGCTGACCGATGTACACGAGCCGGTCAAATCGACCTGCCCGGAGAAGTGCTGGGTCCACGATATCCGGACGGTTTGTCGCGCCCATGACGACCACATCCTTCAGCTCTTCGAGGCCGTCCATCTCGGTCAGGATCTGGTTGAGAACTGATTCAACAACATGCGAACCCGTCTCCGTGCTTCGTGAGGGCGCGAGGGCATCAAGTTCGTCAAAGAAGATGATCGACGGAGCGACCTGGCGAGCCTTGCGGAAGACCTCCCGCACAGCCCGCTCGGACTCACCAACCCACTTGGAGAGGAGCTGAGGTCCGCGGATCGGGATGAAGTTCGCACCCGACTCGGAGGCTGCAGCCTTCGCGATCAGGGTCTTCCCCGTGCCTGGCGGCCCGTACAGTAACACCCCCCGTGGGGGTCGGATTCCAAGCATCACGAACCGCTCGTGCTCGGTGAGTGGGTACTCAACTGCCTCCCTGACCTCCTGTTTCGCCTCATCAAGGCCACCAACATCGGTCCAGTCGACATGTGAAACTTCGAGCATCACCTCTCTCATCGCGGATGGACCGACATCGCGGAGCGCATCGCGGAAGTCACGCGCCTGAACTTCGAGTCGCTCAAGGGTCTCCTCCGGGATCTCATCGACCTCGAGGTCAATCTCCGGGAGGTACCGCCTGAGCGCGCGGATGGCAGCTTCCCGAGCGAGTGCTGCAAGGTCGGCGCCAACGAAACCGAAGGTCTGCTGGGAGAGCTCATCAAGGTTTACGTCGACTGCGAGCGGCATGGTCCGGGTGTGAATCTTCAGGATCTCGATCCGGTCCACCTCGGCAGGGACCCCGATCTCTATCTCACGGTCAAACCGGCCAGGCCGGCGCAGCGCGGGGTCGATCGCATCGACGCGGTTGGTGGCCCCGATCACAACGACCTCCCCACGCTCCTCCAGCCCATCCATCATGGTCAGCAGCTGGGCCACCACACGCCGCTCGACCTCACCTGTCACGTCCTCCCGTCGGGGAGCGATCGAATCGAGCTCGTCGATGAAGATGATGGCGGGGGCGTTTTCACGCGCCTCCTCGAAGACTTCACGAAGTCGCTGCTCGGACTCACCGTAGTACTTGGAGATCACCTCGGGGCCGGCGATCGCGATAAAATGGGCGCCAGACTCGTTGGCAACTGCCTTAGCGATCAGGGTTTTACCCGTACCTGGCGGTCCGAAGAGGAGCACCCCCTTCGGCGGCTCTATTCCGAGTCGCTGAAAGAGTTCTGGATGCCGGATCGGGAGCTCGATCGTCTCCCGGACGCGCTGAAGTTCGTAGTTCAGCCCACCGATGTCTTCGTAACTGATCTGCCGAGCCCCCTCGAAACCTGCGGCGGGTTTGTCGGAGAACTCGATCTCGGTGTTCTTCGAGATGATCACCGCCTCGATGGGTTCAACGACAACCGCCTTGAAGGCGACAATCTGGGGCTGCATGAACGGGAAGCCCTGCCGGATTGGGATCGAGTCGCCCTCGACAACTGGGAAGTCGATCAGGGAGTTGGTTGCGTGTTCGAGGTTGATCGGAACGTTCGTGGGCAGGTCAACCGGCGGGGCGAGAACGACCCGCTGTGCTTCGATCTCTTCGGTGATCTTCGCAACCCTGATCCGGTCCCCGATCGAGACGCCGGCATTTGCCCTGGTGATATTGTCGATCCGGATCTTCCCCTGGTTCCAGTCGGTGACCAGCGCTCTCCACACCTTGGCGACGGTCCTGCGTTTCCCCTCGATCAGGACAATGTCGCCCGGGGAGACCCGGAGCTGCAGCATCGTCTCGGGGTCGAGCCGGGCCTTGCCTCCGCCCTGATCTTCGGGGTACGCGCTGTCCACCTTGAGAAAGAATTCCGGCATATGCACCTTACATCTTTTATGCCTTCATTTATAAGTACTGGTGAATGCGCATCCTGGTGATCGACCCGGTAGCGGGCGCTGCGGGCGATATGCTCGTCGGTGGGCTCCTCGCCATCGGGGCCGACAGCGGGGCCGTGGCGCGGGCGATGGCATCGGTCGTCGCCGAACCGACGGTCGAACCGGTGGACCGCGCCGGCATCCGGGCGATGTACGTGCGGACTCACGCAGCTCGGACTCATCGAAGCCTCGATGAGGTACTGGAGCGTGTCGAGAGGGCCGATGCATCTCCCGGCGCGATCGCCCTCGCGCGGCGGGTTTTTTTGCGCCTGCACGCTGCCGAGTCACGTGTACATGGCGAGAGGCACGTGCACTTCCATGAGATCGGGGCTGACGATGCGATCGCTGATGTTGTCGGAGCCGCGACAGCCCTGCTCAGTCTTGGTGTCGACGGCGTGGCGGTGATGCCCGTCCCGCTCGGCCCAGGAACGGTTGAAGGTGCGCACGGGACCTATCCACTCCCATCCCCGGCGACAGTCGCTCTGCTATCGGACTCGGGCATCGAGGCGATGCT
>CAYLUL010000029.1:9975-17119 GCA_964386835.1 uncultured Methanospirillum sp. | reverse complement strand
GGAACGAGACGACAGGCGCAAACGAGTCATACGGATGGTAGAGCAGGACGTCACCCTTTCGGATCGCGGCAAAGAGGTCCGCGTCCTGGGCGAGCGCTGGCGGCACCGCGGGATGGAACGGAGGATCCCGAAGTTCGGGGATGGGAAGCGAGGCGATCTGCATCAGGTCGGAGAGCCCGACAGGGGCATGTTCCCGAAAGATCTGGTCAGCGCCGATACCGAGGTGGCGGGCCATGAACCCGCAGCGGGCTGCGGGTATCTCATGGTCGACCTCGATCCTGACCGGGGCACCGATTCGCCGGAGTTCAACCGACTCTTCAACCGCGGTGAGCAGATCGTCCGCCTCGTCCTCCTCGATCTCCAGGTCGGCATTCCGCGTTATCCGGAAAGGGTACGACGCGACCACGCGCAACCCGGGAAAGAGCAGGTTCATGTGGGCGGAGATCAGGTCCTCGAGAAAGACGAACTCTCGTCGGTCAGGCGCTGGCCCGGGGGGAAGCTCGATCAGGCGGGGAAAGACGCCGACCGGGACCTTGAGACGGGCGAATCGGTCACCGCACTCGGGATCCCGCACAACCACGGCCAGGTTGAGAGAGAGGTTCGAGATGAATGGAAAGGGATGGGACGTGTCGAAGGCGAGCGGGGTGAGAACCGGAAAGATCTCGGACTCGAAGAGGCTTCGCAAGAACGCGCGCGCGGAGTCGTCCAGGTCCGCCACCTGTCGAATACCGATGCCGGCCCGGTCGAGCTCAGGGACGAGGTCATGGGCCCAGCACCGCTGTGCTGTCTCGAGCAACGGTTCGAGCGCGGCACGGATCTCGACGAGTTGGCGGGCTGGTGTCAGTCCGTCGGGAGGTGTCTCGATCACTCGCTCGTTCCGCTGCCGCTGGAGCCCCGCGACCCGGACCATGAAGAACTCGTCAAGGTTGTTGCCGAAGATCGCGAGGAACTTGACCCGTTCGAGGAGAGGGTGCGACGTATCGAGGGCCTCTTCCAGCACCCTTCGGTTGAACTCGATCCAGCTCAGTTCCCGGTTGATGTACAGATCCTGCTCCATCCTCGCACCGTCCGTAGCCCCTTCGATACTCATCCGCTCCCCCTCTATCCTCCGATCGACCGTCTGACCCTCGCTGGCGCACAGTAGTTGCGGGTTCCCCGGTAAATAGGTTGACGAAGGGTATTATTCTCGAGGGCCCCTGCGCATCCTGGCGACCTGGTCGAGCCGTTCACTGAGATGGTCGACGTGCGAGCCTGACCAGTAAAGCTGTCGGCAGGCGGGGCACCAGAGAAATCCAGAGCCGGTCTTTCGGCCCGTAAAGGGCGCGGTTGCGACCTCCTCCTCGGTCGCTGGTTGGAGAGGAGTGTTGCAGTTCGAGCATCGGTTGAGCCGCAGCACCGGTTCGATCAGGCCGGCACGGGTGAGGGTGGCCACCTGGTCGAGGACATCGTCGTGGGAGACCAGCATGCCGCCGCGCCGGGCGAGGTCGCGATCGCGGGTGAGGAGAACACGACCTTCATCCTTTGCCAGTCGGAGGAGCCGGGTGTCCTCTCCCGGTCCACCGGGCCCGATCTCAGTGGCGGCGAGGGTGTCGTAGCCGAGAAAGCGGAGATAACGAAGGAGCGGTCCGAGCATCCGGTCCACGAGGAACCGGCGCTCTTCAGGGCCGGGGGACCCTGCGGACAATCGGGATCACCTCGCCACACTGACGGCAGCGGTTGTCCTCGAGGCCAGACGTCTCGCCGTGCATCTGGCGCCGTTCGACCAGCAGGGCGCCGCAGCGGGGGCACCAGGTGTTTTCGTATGGGTGCCCGCCAACGTTGCCGAGGTACGGATAGAAGACACCGAGTTCACGCGCACGCTCATAGATCCGTTCCAGCGTGGCAACCGGGGTGGCCGGCCGGTCCTGCATTCGATGATCGGGGTGAAACCGGGTGAAGTGCATGGGCGTTGCCGGCCCAAGGTGGTCGATCACCCACCGAATCAGTTCATCCATCTCCTGCGCCCCGTCGTTCAGGCCCGGGATGACGAGGGTCACCGTTTCGACGTGCATGCCGAGCTCGTGTGCCCGCTCGGTTGAGGCGAGGACCGGCTCCAGGTGCGCCCCGCAGACCTCGCGGTAGAACGCGTCGTCGAATGCCTTGATGTCGACCCGAAAGGCGTCAAGCACCGGGGCCAGTGCTTCGACTGCCTCAACCGTCATGTAGCCATTGGTGACGTAGACGGTGCCGAGGCCTGCCGAACGGGCGAGCCGGCCCATCTCCAGGGTGTACTCGAATGAGATCGTCGGCTCATTGTATGTCCAGGCAACCGACGAGGCGTGTCTCTTGAGGGCTCGCTGGACCGCCTCCTCGGGCGAGAGGAGAGGGAGCGAGAGGATCGAGGTTGCTGCCCGCGACAGCTGCCAGTTCTGGCAGTGCGTACAGGTGAAGTTGCAGCCGACCGAGCCGAGCGAGTAACAGAGCGTCCCGGGAAGGAAGTGGTTGAGCGGCTTCTTCTCGATCGGGTCGACGTGCTCGGCACTGATCCGCCCGAACGAGACGGAATACAGGCGACCGTCACGGTTCTGCCGAACCCCGCAGCGCCCGGCCCGTTCGTCCGCGATCCGGCACCCGTGGTTGCAGAGCCGACAGTTTACGGATGTGTCGGAGTTCGGAGTATACAGTGCTGCCTCGTGCATGTGCCCTCCGATCACCCGGATCGGAGCCGATGCCCTATCAACCTTGTTCCTCCTTCTCGGGTGGATCGACCTCGACGACGAGCGATCCGCGGTATCCGCAGGCATGGCAGAGATAGATCGAGCCGAGATACCCACCGGCGACCGGGAAGATAGCGGAGGACCCGCAGTTGGGGCATCGAAACATCGCAACAGGTATATCAGGTCTTCATGGCCATTAATTCCTCAGATGTCGACGCCCTCGCGACAGCCCGGAGGTCGGGCATGAAGACGATCGTCCTCTCCCTCGGCGGGTCAATCCTGATCCCCTCGCTCGAGACCAACGCGCTTGCTGCCTATGCAGCGACACTCGCCCGCCTTGCGGAGCGGTTCCAGGTCTTTGTCGTCGTCGGTGGTGGCGGCGAGGCGCGCCGGTACATCGGGTGCGCACGGGATCTCGGTGTCGACGAGGCGACGCTCGATGAGCTTGGAATCCTGGTAACCCGTGTGAACGCCCGTCTCCTCATCGCGGCGCTCGGTCATGGGGCGTATCCCCGAATCCCAGAGACCTACACCGACGCCCGAGTTGCCGGCCTTTCGGGCCGAGTCGTTGTGATGGGCGGGGTGACGCCCGGGCAGACCACCGATGCCGTCGCCGCTGTCCTGGCAGAAGAGATCGGTGCCGACCTGCTGATCAACGCGACCTCGGTCCCGGGTATCTACACCGCAGACCCGAAACGTGATCCGGCGGCGACGCGATATGAGACGATGACCCCGGCGCAGCTCCTCGAACTGGTCAGCAGGGAGCGCCTGAACGCCGGCTCGAACACGGTGATCGACCTGGTCGCTGCCAAGGTAGTGGAACGGTCTGGGTGCCCTATGGTTGTCCTGGAGGGCAGGGACCCCTCCCGGATTGAGGACGCCGTCTTCTCCGGCCGGTTCGTCGGGACGGTCGTCGCGAAGGAGGCCTGTTCACCCCTCCCCCTCTGAACCCTCTTCTGTCGGCCGGAACAAGAACGCTTTTCCCCCTCCGGGTCCAATCGTTTAAGGCGCCGGGGTAGTAGGGTAGCCTGGTCCATCCTAGAGCGTTTGGGACGCTTTGACGGCAGTTCGAATCTGCCCTACCCCATTTGTGGACGACGCCACCTGTTCCTGCATTCTCGGGCTCCTGAAGGAGACCTATCCGCACGCTTGCGACCCAGAGGAGTTCTTCTTGAGCCCGTTCAAGGTGGTCATCCTGACGATCCTCTCGGCTCAGACCACCGATGCGCAGGTCTGGGCGCTCCAGGGCCCGCTCTTTGAACGCTATCCGACGGCGGAAGAACTCGCTGTCGCTGATACGCAGGAACTGGAAGCGCTTATTCGCCCGACGGGGTACTACCACGCGAAGGCCCGTCACCTGCTCGGCGCCGCACGGATGCTGGTCGATACGTTCGGTGGTGTGGTGCCGGCAACGATGGAGGAGCTTGTCCTGCTCCCCGGGGTGGGAAGGAAGACAGCGAACATCGTTCTCTATCACGCCTTCGGCAAAAACGAAGGGATCGCGGTCGACACCCACGTGCTTCGCCTCTCCCGGCGGATCGGGTACACCATGTTCTCAGACCCCGCTCGGGTCGAGCGCGACCTGATGGCCTGTCACCCGCGCGACCAGTGGGGAGCCCTGACCGACCTCATGATCGCGCACGGGCGCGCGGTCTGCACCGCACGCCGCCCCCGTTGCGCGGACTGTGTAATCTCCCGGTACTGCCGCCTCTTCACCGAGGAACGCGCTGCGCCCTCCGAGTGAACCGGGACCCTAACGGATGCATGGTGCCAGTGACCGATGAGGTTTGCCGATGAACCGTCCGGTCTCACGGGGCCTCTTCCAGGATGCGGATACCGATCCTTCATGAGCTCTCCTGACAGAGTATGCGTACGATGCCGAGTCCGCCACTCGAACTAATCGTCCTGATCATCGGTATCGCCCTTGTCTTCGATTTTACGAACGGTTTTCATGACTCTGCGAACTCGATTTCGACGGTGGTATCCACCCGGGTGCTCTCTCCGCGCCAGGCGGTCGCCTTCGCGGCGTTCTTCAATTTCATCGCCGCGTTCGGTTTCGGTGTCGCGGTGGCGAGCACCATCAGCAAGATCATCAACCTCGATCATGTTGCGACCGAGATCGTCCCGTACATTGTCCTGTCGGCCCTGATCGGCGCGATCACCTGGAACCTGATCACCTGGTTCATCGGCCTGCCCACCTCCTCGTCGCATGCGCTGATCGGTGGGCTTGCCGGTGCCGGCATCTCCGCCGCGGGCATCGCAGCGGTCAAGATATCAACGGTCATCGTGGTGGCACAGTTCATGGTGATCTCGCCTATCGTCGGCCTAGTCGTCGGTTTTCTCTTCATGGTCCTGGTGCTTCGTCTGACCAGGACCCAGCCCCGCGAACTCGCGGACACCTACTTTCGACGCCTCCAGCTCCTCTCGGCCGCCGCATACAGTTTCAGCCACGGGACAAACGATGCGCAGAAGACGATGGGGATTATCACACCGCTCCTCTTCAGCATCGGGTACTTCGGCGCGGGGGTCGATCCGAACCACTTACCGGTCCCGCTCTGGGTGATCCTCGCCGCGCATGCAGCGATAGCGCTCGGTACGTTCTCGGGCGGATGGCGGATCGTGAAGACAATGGGCTATAAGATCACGAGGCTCCGCCCGGTCCACGGATTTGCCGCCGAGACCGTGAGTGCGGGAACGATCGTGGCCATGTCGATCGCCGGTATCCCGGTGAGCACTACCCACATCATCAGTTCGGCGATCATGGGCGTTGGATCAACGAAGGGGCCGGGAGCGGTGCGCTGGGGGATCGCCCGCAACATCGTTGGAGCGTGGATTCTGACCATCCCGGCCAGTGCGACGATCGGGTTCCTCGCCTTCATGGGGCTTTCGCTCTTCCTGTAAAAACTTCGTTAAAAAATTGGCCCGGAAAAAAGAGGGGTGACGGAGGGAATGCTCTCCCGTCAGGTATGCCGGATGACGATGTCCGATATGATGTTCGCAACGGTTTCGCAACGATCCGTCGCGCGTTCCAGCTCTTCGTAGATATCCTTGTATTTCAGGATCCGGATCGGGTCGTTGGTCCGGAACAGATCCATGAACGCGTGCCCGAGTACATCGTCGGCCAGATTCTCGAGGCGGTTGATCTCGATCACCCGTTCACCGACGTTCCGCGCGTCCTTCAACGCGCGAAGACCCTGGATTGCACCCTGAAGTTCCACTGCTGAGAGCTGGATCAGCTTTGCCAGCTGCCGCATCACATCGTCAGACTCCTCGACGCCGTAGACCCGCATCTTCTGGACGGAGCCCTCGACACAGTCAAGGACATCATCGAGGACCGAGGCAAGGCGCGAGATCTCCTCGGGCTCCAGCGGTGTGATGAATGTCCGGTTCAGATGATGGTAGATGCGATGCGTCACCTGGTCGCCGGCATGTTCGAGGTCTTTCATCTGCGGACAGCACTCGACCGGGTTGACTCCCGACTCGGTGAACCGCACGAGGAGGTCGGCAGCATCGACCACGATGTTCGCGAGTTCCTCAAACAGGTCGAAGAAGACCCGGTCCTGCGGGATCAGTACCTCTCTCAAGCCCACGGTTGATCAGGGGTACTGTGGTCCAGCAGAGGTAAAACAGTTGGTGTCACCCGTGACTCTCCTGGCAGGCAAGGACCGGGTGAAACGATGAAGAAACCAGTCGTGGGCGCTACCCGGATCAATATTCAGACTCGAAAGAATGAATCGAAAAAACAGACGGAAACATGGACCGAGCGGGAATTGAACCCGCGGCCTCTACCATGCCAAGGTAGCGATCTACCCCTGATCTATCGGCCCGTTGCCTTATTCTGTAGGTCGGTCGAGCATTTAAGAATTGCCAAAGAATGGTCTGAAAACGGTCGAAACCCTGATGCCTGTTCCGGGCCAACGTGACCTGAAGGAGCGTCGAATGCTGAAGGTGGGAGTGCATGTCTCAATCGCCGGTTCTATCGACCGCGCGGTCGCGCGGGCACAGGAGAGCGGGTGTGACACGTTCCAGATCTTTTCGCGAAACCCGCGAGGCTGGGCAGCAAAGCCGCTTGGTGATCAGGATGCCGCCCGGTTCCGCGATGCGCTCTCGGCATCAAAAATCGCTCCGGTCTTTGATCACATGCCATATCTCCCGAACCTCGCCACCCCAAAGGACGACCTCTACGAACGGTCCGTGCTCGGGCTCCAGGATGAGCTCGTCCGCGCTGCGGCACTCGGCATCCCCTATGTCGTCACGCACCTCGGGCACCACCTGGGCACAGGCGACGAGGTTGGGGAGAGGCGCGTGATCGCCGCGCTCGATCGTGTGGTGAACGAGGTGCCAGCCGGGGTGATGCTCCTCCTCGAAAACACCGCCGGTGAGAAGAACAGTGTGGGGTCGCGGCTCGATTCCATTGCCCGAATCCTCGCTGCATGTGACTGCGAGGC
>CAYLUL010000029.1:0-9965 GCA_964386835.1 uncultured Methanospirillum sp. | reverse complement strand
TCATGCCTTCGGGGCCGGATATGACCTGCGCACCGTGGAGGGGATCGACGAGGTGCTTGCGACGTTTGATGACACGATCGGGCTTGAACGCCTCCGCATGGTCCACTGCAACGACTCCAAGGGGGATCTGGGGTCAGGACTCGATCGTCACGAACATGTCGGTCTGGGTTCTATAGGCGAGAATGGGTTCCGGCTCCTCCTCCATCGGTCCGAACTCCGCGATCTCCCCTTTATCTGCGAGACCCCCGAGGACAACCGGCGCGACGGCGCCGGCAATATTGCGAAAGTTCGCGAGCTCGCCGCCTGACGACCGGCGCATTCTCCCTTGTTTTTTTAAACCCCGCCAGCACGCGCTATCATGATAAGCGAAAGGTTATACGGTAATCGACGAAAATTATCATGATTTAAGATGAGGATACCATGACCCGAAAAATGCTCAGTGAATCCGAGGGGTATAACCTGCTGCGGAAATACGGCGTACCTGTTCCAGCATTTGAGAGCGTGACCTCACCAAAAGCGGCCGGAGAGGCGGCCGAACGGATCGGTTTCCCGGTCGTGATGAAGATCGTTTCGCCTCAGATCATCCATAAGTCGGATGCCGGCGGTGTGGTGGTGGGCGTCGGCTCAAAAGACCAGGCGGCAGCAGCGTTCACGAAGATCGTCGATTCGGCAAAGGAGTACAATGACGAGGCTGAGATCCATGGCGTGATCGTTGAAGAGCAGGCGGCGCCCGGCCTCGAACTGATCATCGGCGGAAAGACCGACCCCGCCTTTGGGAAGGTGCTCACCTTCGGCATGGGAGGCACCCTTGTCGAGCTGATGAAGGACGTCACCCTCCGAATCCTGCCGATCACCGAGGAGGAGATCCGGGGGATGGTCCGTGAGATCAATGCGTACCCCCTGATCACTGGGTATCGCGGTATGAAACCCCGCGACGAGGAAGGCCTCGTGCAGGCGATCATGGCGGTCACTCGGTTCTTCGAGGAGGAGGAGACCGTCATGGAGTTTGATATCAATCCCCTCCGTCTCTATGAACAGGGCAGCCTGGCGGTCGACGCCCGTGTCATCATTGACGATGAGCCACCAAAGATGGCGATTGAGGACCGGATTGAGATCCCGCTCGAGTACTTCAACCCCCGCTCGGTTGCCGTCATCGGTGCGTCCTCTGACTCCAGCAAGATGGGCTATGCAGTGATGCACAACCTCCTCCAGTTCCCCGGGCAGCTCTACCCGGTGAACAACAAGCGAGGTGAGGTCCAGGGGCTCAAGGCCTACCGGTCGGTGAAGGACATACCTGCACCGGTTGACATGGCAGTTGTCACGGTCCCCGCAAACTTCGTCCCGATGGTATTGGAGGAGTGCGGCCAGAAGGGAATCCCCATCGTCGTGGTGATCACCGCAGGCTTTAAGGAGATGGGCGAGAACGGCAAGGCCCTTGAGGAGAGGATCATGGCGATCGCGAAGGGTTATGGGACCCGGGTCATCGGCCCGAACTGTCTCGGCCTGATCGTCCCACCCCGGGGTCTCGACACGACCTACGTGCACGAGTCGCCGAAGCCCGGCAATATCGCATTCATCTCTCAGTCGGGTGCGATCATCAACACGGTGGTCGACTGGTCGCTCGCCGAGGACATTGGTTTCTCTGCAGTTGTCTCAGTCGGCAACCAGGCGGACCTGAACTTCCTTGACTACCTGAACTGGGTCAAGCGCGACCCCAAGACGAAGGGCGTGATCCTGTACATCGAAGAGATCAAGAACGGAAAGGCCTTCATGAAGGCGGTCGAGGAACTCGCCCGGGAGAAGCCGGTCGTCGCGATCAAGTCGGGCTCTTCGACAAAGGGGCAGGCGGCGGCCTCGTCCCACACGGGGTCCCTTTCGGGATCCTACGAGGTCTACATGGAGGCGTTCCGGCGCTCAGGCGTCATCCCCGTCCACACCCTGACCGGCACGTTCCAGGTGGCGGAGATGTGCGCGTCGCCAAAGGGGTACCCCAAGGGTAAGCGCGCCGTCGTGATCACCAATGCGGGTGGATTCGCGGTGCTCTCCTCAGATTACGCCGAGCGGTACGGGATCGAACTGATCGACATGCCGTCTGAGTTGATCGATGAGATGAACGAGTTCCTCCCCGAGTTCTGGAACAAGAACAATCCGATCGACCTGCTCGGCGATGCAACCGACAAGCGGTTTCAGAAGACGTTCGAACTCCTCGCCAAGCACGACGACCTCTGGGATATCGCGTTCGTGGTCGGTTTCCCCAACCTGGTGCTCACTTCCGAGCAGCTGGCGAACGAGATCGTCCGGTTCTCCGAGCAGACTGACAAGATGATCGTCGGCACTCTGCTCGGCGGGGACTCGATGCAGCGGGGGCGCAAGATCCTCCGGGGGCACCAGATCCCGTCCTTCGACGAGCTCGACTTCACGTTCCGCGTGATGGGCCGGATCCTCTGGCAGCGGTTCCGATAAAACCGCCCTTTTTTCCCCTGCCGGCGGTCCGGACATACCCTGATATAACTCCGCGATGCAAGTACAGAGTACACCGGTCCCGTCAGTAGCGGGACGGTACTGGAGTGATTTTCTGGACCCCGCTCGATCTCCGGTCGTCCGCCGGCACCCAATCCTCCGCTCCCTTCGGCCGTTCGCCGTCGCGGTCGTTCTCGTCCTGACCATAGTCTCCGCTGCTGGGGCGGCAGATATCACCGGTCCGACCGAGATCCGGGAGCCCGGGGTCTATCGTCTTGCCGGGGATATCACCTATGCGAATGGTCTTGCCGCCATCACCATCTCCTCCTCCGACGTGGTCATTGAGGGCGGCGGACACCTTGTCAGCGGGCCGGGAGAGGGACGTGACGCCGCTGGGATTCACGTGTCGAACCCCGCCTCACCGCCCCAGAATGTTGTGATCAGCGACCTGAGGGTTGAAGGATTCCAGTACGGGGTCTACCTGGTCGGAGCGGTCGAATGCCGGGTCGAGCGCGTCTCGGCATCGAAAAACCGGGTCGGCATCGGCGCCAACCAGGGAGCGGAGGCGGCCGTCATCTCGTCGGTCCGCTGCACTGGAAATCGGTACGGAATCGCTCTTGCCTCATCGAACGGTGCACATGTCCAGGATTCCGTCATCACCGGCAATACCGACGCAGGCGTCTACCTCTTCTCATCTGGTCAGAACCTTTTTTCGAACAATCGGTTCGATAACTCCCGCAACGTCCTCTTCGGTGACGCCCCGCGTCCGAATACCTGGAATCGGCCGATCGCACGTGGTCCTGCCATCGCGGGCGGGACTGTTATCGGCGGGAACCTGTGGCTCCAACCCGACGGGCAGGGTTTCTCCCAGGCGACTCCTGACCGGGGCGATGGGATCTGCACGACCCCGTACGTGCTCGCCGACAGCAACCACGACGAACTCCCGTACTCAGCCGGAACCGTAACGCCGGCAGAGATGACGGTGGCACCCCCGCCCCCGTCGATCACGCCGACACCCACCGTCACACCGACCCCGATCCCGACTGAGTTGCCCACCCCCCTTCCCACGGAAACTGCGACCCCGCTCCCCACGGAGACACCCACCCCGGGAGCCACGCCGATCCCGATCTCGGGTCCGACGGTCATCACCGTCCCCGGCGATTACGTCATCGTGAATGATATCAACAACCCTGCGTCTGAGACCGATACGATTGTAATTGAGTGCTCCGATGTCGTCCTGCGGGGCAACAATCACATCCTCTCGGGCAAGGGGCAGGGGGTGGGCGGCGTCAAGGTGATGCACCCCCAGGGAGAGGTCCTTCGCAACGTCCAGATCTCGGGGGTCTCGATTACCGGGTTCATGTACGGCGTGATCCTCGCCCGCTGCGAGAATTCCGTGATCCAGGACTGCAGGATCACCGAATCCCGCCAGTACGGTATCGGGCTTTCGAGCGCGCAAAACAACCGGATCTCGAACAACTACGTCTCCAACAAGGAGAACATCTATTTCTGGAACCCCCTGCCGAACACCTGGAACACGGCGAAGACGCCCGGCAAGAACATTGTTGGGGGGCCGAACCTGGGCGGCAACTTCTATGGCGAACCGGCCGGGGGCGGGTTCTCTGAAACTCATTCTGACTCGGACGGCGATGGGATCTGCGACGAGGCCTATGGAATCGCCTCGGGCAATACCGACGCCCTTCCCCTCGCCCGCTACCCTCCTGTGACCGGGACACCGACCTCGACCACCTCCCCGATCACCACCGGCACCACCGCACCTCCGACCACGAAACCGACGTACACGGTCCCACCCACGAAACCGACCACGCCCCCGGTTACTGGCACGACCATCGCTCCGACCGGGACGACGCCCGCGCCGACACCTTCAGGCACCGAGACTCCGAACGTGACGGTGACACCCACGCCGAACGTGACCGTCACGGTGACCCCGACGGGGAACATCACGCCCACGATCGCGCCGACGGTCACCCCCTATCCCACGTCGACGATCGTTACTCCTGTCCCGCCTGTGCCATCTCCACCGTCGAATGTCCGTTCGATCACCGGACCCATCGTGATAACCGAACCCGGATACTACCTGCTCCAGAATGATATCATCGGGACCGACGCACTCGTCGCGATCGACATCCGGTCATCGGACGTCGTGGTGAACGGAAACGGGCATACCATCTCGGGCAACGGTCTCTTCAACACCTATGGTGTCTCTGCGTACCGCCGCGACGGATCGCTCACGAACGTGGTGGTCACTAACCTGGAGATCGAGAACTTCTACTACGGGTGCTCGTTCTGGAACACCCACGGGGGGAGGATTGACGGGATAACGGTCCGAAAGACCGCCTACGGCATCCTCCTCCAGTCCTCGACGGGGAACCTGGTCCACGCCTGCGAGGTGACCGACAACCGCCAGGGAGGGATCCTGCTGCTCGCCGCCTCCGACGGCAACACCGTCCTGAAAAACCAGGCCGATCGCCAGAACTGGGGCCTGTACCTGTCCGCCTCCGAGCGGAACCGCGTGATCTCGAACCGGGTCCAGGACAACCTCATCTCCGGCGTTGGCCTCTTCTCCGCGGGTAATACGACGATCGTGAACAACTTTTTGAACAACACGGGGAATGCCGGGTTCGAAGGCAGTTCACTTCCCAACCTCTGGAGCAACAACCTCTCGATCGGGAAGAACATCATTGGGGGCTCGCTCATCGGCGGCAACTACTGGGCGAAACCTGATGGAACCGGGTTCTCGGAGATCACGGCGGACGCGAACAGCGATGGGATCTGCGACGGACCGTACGACCTCGGACCCGGGAACGTTGACCAGTTCCCCCTCCACGGGCGAAACGCCACCTCTGATTACATCCCGATCACGGCCCCCATCGTGATCACCGAACCAGGGCGGTACCGGCTCTTCAACGACATCAAGGCCGATTCGCCGATCGGGATCGAGATCCGGGCGTCCGACGTCGAGGTCGAAGGGGCGGGGTACCGGCTTACCGGGAGCTGGAGCGGTGACACCGGGAGCGTCCACTCCTACGGTATCCTCGCTTACAACACCTCGACGCCGCTCTCGAACGTGCGGGTCTCAGATCTCACGGTGGAGAACTGGTACTTCGGAACCTCGTACCGTTCGGTCCGCGACAGCGAGATCAGCCGGCTTACCGCCACCGGCAACGTCTATGGAGTTGTTCTCACCGGGTCCTCCACTGTGAACGTCGACTCGGTGACGGCGAGCCGGAACGAACAGGGCGGCGTCCTCCTCCTCGAGGGGTCCTCGCACAACACGGTCATTAACGCAACCGCCGAGGAGAACCTCTGGGGGGTCTATCTCTCAGGATCCGACGTGAATCGTATCACCCGTTCGCACATCGGCAACAATACGATCTCCGGGATCGACCTGGTCTCCTCGGGTGATAACGTCATCGCGAATAATTCTTTCATCAACCGGAACAACACTGCACTCCAGGGCACCATCCGGACCAACGCCTGGCACGTCGAACCGTCGTCCGGGCCGAACGTGATCGGGGGCACGCGCATTGGCGGCAACTACTACGGGTCTCCCGACAGAAACGGGTTCTCGGACAGGGTGCCCGACCGCGACGGTGACGGGTTCTGTGACATGCCCTACGAGGTCGGCGCCCTGAACCAGGACCAGTACCCGCTGGCGCCGCCCTGGTCCGAGCCATTCACTCCGGTGACGGGACCGACCGTGATCACGGGCCCTGGCCTGTACCGGCTGGAGGGACCGATCACCCTTGGCGGGGATGGGAACGGGGTCGAGGTCCGGGCTTCCGATGTCATCCTGGACGGGGGTGGTTACACGGTCAGCGGATCACGCGCCCCGAACAGCAACGGGATCCTTGTCTCCGGACAAAAGAACGTCACGATCCGAAACCTGACCGTCTCGAACTGTCACGTTGGGGTGAACCTCGTCGGTATGAAAGGATCGACCGTCCGCGACGTACAGGCTGACAGCAACGACTTCGGCATCGCCGTCCTCGAATCCCAGGGAGTCCGGATCGAGGACTCGAGGGCCGATTCGAACACCCATGCGGGCGTCTCGTTCGAGAAGGCGACGGGCTCCATCGTCGTGAACCTCTCCGCTCACCGAAACCGATACGGCATCACGGTCGGTTCGTCGAACTCCTGCGTGGTCCGCGACTCCCGGACGAACGAGAACGAGTTCGGCGTCCATCTCACCCGGGACCAGGGGAGCATCGTCAACAACCACACGTCCAGGGATAACGCATTCATCGGGTATCTGGCGGACAACCAGTCCACCGGCACACGGGTGGAGGGTGCCGAGGCGTTCAACAACGGCGTGGGCCTCCGGATCGAAGACTCCCCCGGGTTCAAGGTGAGCGGACTGAACGCGACGAACTCGACCGGCTACTCCGCACTCTTCCCCGGCGAGGTCCCGGGCTCGTACCGGAACATGAGCGTCTCAGGATACGGGATCCTGGTCGTCGGGTCTCCCGACGTCATCCTCCAGGGGTGCATCGCCTCGAACGGGACCTACGGCGTTTCACTCTACGAGTCCGACCGCTCGTCGGTCGCCGGCTGCCGGGCGGATGGCAACGTCTACTCCGGGGTATTCCTCGACAGTTCACCTGGCGTGAGCGTTACGGACGGTGTCTTCGTTTCGAACAGCGGGGCTGGAGTCCACGTGAACGGCTCGGACCGCTGCACCCTGAAAGCGAACACCCTGACAAGGAACGCAGTCGGGGTACGCCTGGAGCGGGCACGGGAGACGCAGGTCACCGGCAACTCGATCGAGAAGAACAGCTGGGCCGGCATCGCGCTCTTTCCGGGCGCGGACGCGAACACCATCTCGAACAACCAGGTGAGAAGCGAGAATGCTGCCCTCTCTCTCACATCATCGAAGGAGAACCGGATCGTCAACAACATCCTGGTCGGTTCTCGCCCGGTCGACCTCTCCGCCGACTCCAGGCCGAACACCTGGCAGAGCCAGCCCGTTGCCGCGACGAACATCGTTGGAGGACCGTCCATCGGCGGGAATTATTATGGCGCAATCGATGGAGCGGGGTTCTCGAACGTGACCATCGATGATAATCACGACGGATTCTGCGATACCCCCTATACCATCGGCGAGGGGAACGTGGACACGCGCCCGCTCGCGCCGTGGACGGCAGTGCCGACCCTCGCGCCGGTCAAACCCCGGATCGGTGTCGACGGAAGGGCCGGGATGGCCCCGTTCACGGTGCGGTTCCATGACGAGTCAACCGGGCACCCGATCCGCTGGTCCTGGTCGTTCGGGGACGGGGCGACGTCGGCTGAGCAGCACCCAGTCCACACCTACACGGCATCCGGCATCTATACGGTCACCCTGGTCTCCGAGAACGAGAAAGGGCCGGTCTCCAAGACTGAGCGAAAGTTCATCACTGTCTGGGGCTCCGCCCCCTCCAAACCGGTGGCGAACTTCATTATCCACCAGGCACAGGGTGACACCTACTTCCCGGTCACCTACGACGGTACCGGGGTTTCGGGGACGGCACCGCTCAGCGTCCGGTTCAACGACACCTCGACCGGGTACCCCGAGGAGCGAGTCTGGTTGTTCGGCGACGGCGCTACCTCCCACGAGCAGAACCCCGAACACCGGTACATGGGCGAAGGGTCCTTCACGGTCTCACTCCGGGTCAGGAACAGCTTCGGAGAGGACACCGAGGTGAAGACGGGGATCGTCAACGTCAAACGGTATATACGGACGATGCCGAAAGGGTGAACCGGCGCGGGCGTCCCCCGGCGAGGGGTGTGAGGTTCGGACCCCCCCTTTTTACACCAATCCCTCCTCTCGAGAGACACTGTCTGTTCGACCCTCAGATGATGTTGACCGCCCGGGCGACCACCATGATGATCACCGAGAGAGAGACTGTCGACTGGAGCGCCATCATCAGCTTCGCCGGAACGGAGAGGCAGTCCGTATCGGTCGGCGAGAGTGCGGTTGACGTGCAGAAGGAGAGGAAGAGGTAGTCCACCACTCCCGGAATCCATCCCCTCCACGCTTCATCGTCCATCTCCTCCTGGGGAAAACGGAAGTGGGCGCGTACACGTGGATCGTCGATGCGCTCCGCCTGCAGTTCCGAATCGAGAGCCCAGTACAGGAATCCCGAGACGACGATATTCAGCACCCAGACAGTCGCCGCATCGTTCAGGTAGAGGATGGAGTGGCCGGCAGGATTCCAGAGACTTAAAAAGATGATCAGGACGATCGAGATCAGTTCGAGCTCGACGAGGCAGAGGTAGGCGATCAGAAGGTACCGAACCCAGGTTTTCCGGCCCAGCAAAACGAGAAAGCAGCCGATGGCGACCAGGATCGCCGCCGTCCTGAAAACCCCAAAAAGGTCGGGAGATACCCACTGGACTGATGAGGCGTGGTCGGCTCCAAACGTCTCCGGCGCGAGACGGACCAGCCGGACAAGACCGCCCGTCGCAAGCGAGGTCGTTGAGAGGTTCGCGAACGCGACTGCTTCCCCAACGACAAGCAGCACAAGCGCTGCCAGATAGCGGAGCCATCGTGCCGACTGGAGTGCGGTGAGTACCGCGTCGTGGCGACCCATGCATCCTCGTGTCACGAATTGGATCCGAACCCGGCATAGAGGTTCCGATCGGCGAAGGAGCTTGAAAAAAAAGAAGACTTGAATTAGTGCTCCTGAACAACGAGTTCATGTCTGATGGGGTGCCCCAAAAAAAAGGAGTGTATCAGTCCGTGTCGAGTGGTGAGAACGACTCCTTGGTCACCTTGCCCAGGCGCTCCGTGAGCTTCTCGTCGATCGCACAGACCGGACAGACGTAGTCGTCGGGGAGGTCCTCGAACTTTGTCCCGCGGGGGATGCCCCGATGAGGTTCGCCGCGCTTCTCGTCGTAGACGTACCCACAATACCGGCAGATGTACTTGGTCGGGAGCCACTCTTCAAACCCCCACGTCCCGATCTTTCCCTTGCCCTGGACGCCGCAGAGGGCACAGACATAGGTATCGGGGAGGTCCTCGAACTCGGTTCCGGCCGGAATACCCTGCCGTGGTTCGCCGCGGAGCGGGGAGTAGATATAGCCGCAGACCCTGCACTTGAATCGTCGGACGGTCATGATAGTCCTCCTGGTGACGAGTAGTAGCCGTCACCCGGTATTATACCTGCTGATGCTGCACCAGATCATCGGATAAGATGAAGCAGCGCGACCAGCCTGAGTTCCTTCCCATGAGCCGCCGGGAGCTCGACCGCCTCGGTGTCGACGAGATCGACGTCCTGCTGGTCACGGGCGATGCCTACGTCGACCACCCATCGTTCGGAGCAGCAGTGATCGGGCGTGTCCTCTGGAACGCCGGGTACTCCGTTGGGATCTGTGCCCAGCCCGGCGTTGGGACGGATGACCTCCTCCGGTTCGGCCGACCCAGGCTCTTTGTCTCAATTTCATCGGGCGCGGTCGACTCGATGGTGAACCACTACACCCCGAACCTGAAGCGCCGTTCTCGTGAT
>CAYLUL010000028.1:17328-17595 GCA_964386835.1 uncultured Methanospirillum sp. | reverse complement strand
GATGGTTCCCGGCGTCTCGGGCGTGGTCGTCTCGGGTGACGTCGACGGGGACGGTTCAGGGGTTGTTGCCGTTGGCATCGGGGTGGGTGAATCGGTCGGTCCAACGGTCGGCGTCTTCGTGGGCGTGAGCGTCTCAGTGGGCGTGTCGGTCGGTGTCTCAGTGGGTGTCTCGGTTGGCGTCAGCACGGGGGTCGGAAGCCCGGTCGAGGTCGGCTCCGGCGACGTGGGTTCCCCGATCGGCAGGGGCACGGTGGTCCGGGGCGTGGT
>CAYLUL010000028.1:3928-17318 GCA_964386835.1 uncultured Methanospirillum sp. | reverse complement strand
ACGGAAGGTGGGGGTATTCGTCACGGTGGGTCCCATCGTCTCGACCGGCGGGGTGTCGACGGGGACGGGAGTCGTCAACACAGCTGTCCGGGTTGCGGTTGGAACAGGCGTCACCTCGGTGGGGCGGACGGTCGTATGAACCGGGGTGACACCCTGGGTCTCCTGTGCGGTCGTCTCCGGTTTTCTCGACGGCAATACTGAGGGGATCGACGGGAGTCCTGTTGCTCCGTCAGTCGTCGTCAGGGGGAT
Organism: uncultured Methanospirillum sp.; assembly: GCA_964386835.1. Lineage (GTDB taxonomy): Archaea > Halobacteriota > Methanomicrobia > Methanomicrobiales > Methanospirillaceae > UBA288. The sequence goes on along the minus strand of CAYLUL010000028.1, from coordinate 17,069 downwards.
GACCGGAGAAACCTGGGCGATCGTCACGGTCTCCAGACTCGCGGGGGATGAGAATGCATCAGAGGGTCGGTTCGTGGTCGGAGGTACGGTCGAGCGGGTTGTCGATGGTCGTTTCGTGACTGGTTCAGCGGTTACGGGCCGCTCCTCCGGCATGTCGTCTCCTGGGCCCAGGGCCGGCGTCACCACCCACTCTGCCACGTTCGAGGGGGGTGGGGAGGTCGTACTGATATTCAGGGTTTCACTGGTCCCGGTCGCATTCCCCGCTGAGGGCAGGATCGTCGCGACCGCGAACGGAATTGCGGGAGAGACGAACGCTGCGGCGAAGAGTACGATGCAGGTGATGACACCGCAGGTGATCAGGGTCCTGAGGGCGTATTCATCCTGCATATGATGCCGGATGGTTCTGCAGGAAGATTAAGGTTGCGACGCTGTTGGTCGTGGGGATATGCGGGGCGCTGAATGCTCTATATGCATTCATAGCGATACAAGGGACCGAAAGGTTTCTTATGTAGGTGTCCGCAGGGATGATATGATTGGTCTTGAGCGGTGCTGCAGGGGTCCCAATGACCCACGCGGACCGTCCGCACCCCTGGACGGATACATGGTCAACTCCCCGGTCCTTATCAGGGTGCAGGAGCGGATCGACACGCTCCTCACCAGGCGGCGCACACCATCACCGGTACCGGCGGCATCGGATCAGCAGGCACTTGTCCGTCACTATCGCGAGTACCTGGAGAGCCCCCGTGGGCTTCGTCAGGTGAACTTCGACGGCACCCAGACTCCCCGCGAACATCTCGACTACTTCGACGCACTTCGGAATCGACTTCGAAGGACCGGCGTGCCGGTTGTCGAGCGCCCGGTCAATCTCGACGCTTTTGGGGCATGGATGCACAACTTCCCGGTGGTCGACCGGTTCTATCGCCGTTTCGGCGACATCTGGATCGAAAAGTGCCTCGAGCACTACCTGGTCTTTCGCGAGCTTGGGCTTGTCCCCGATAACATCTACATCGACGTGGCGTCCGCCGGCAGCCCATGGGCCCGAACCCTCCGAAGCCAGGGTATCACCGCCCACCGGCTCGACCTGATCTACCGTCCTGGGGTCCACGGCATTAATATCGGCGGAGACGCCACAAGCTCGGGTTTGCCTGATGGTTTTGCCCACGCCCTCTCGGTCCAGTGCGCGTTTGAGCTCTTTTTTGGGAGAAATGATATCGGGTTCATGGAGGAGACCGCCCGAGTCCTCGATGCCGGGGGGCGGGGAGCAGTCACACCGCTCTATCTCGACGCCTCTCATTTCATCTTGCATAGTCCCCACACCCTCCCTCCTCGCGGTTCCGAGGAGCCCGAAGCGGTGAGAGTCTGGCGTGACGACGGGGTGCCGGCTCCCTTCTCACGCCACTACTCTCCCGAGTCGTTCGCAGCGAGGGTCGCTTCTCATCTCCCCGGGTGCCTCCGGGGCCATGTCGTCTTCACGTCGAACCTTGAGGAGTTGATGGATGCGTTTCCGGGCCAGCGGATCTATGGCTTCTTCACCTTCGTGGTCGACCGCTCCGAAACGCCGTGATCGTCCTGATTGCCCAATCGCCACCTGCGTCGATCACGGAAGGGAGAAGGAGCCCGGGTGGAACCCGAGAACCAACTATGCCATGGGTACTCGCGCCAGTCGTGTCTTGTGAGGAGTCAACGCCGGCGTTCAAACCTGATCGTGCCCGGATCACCTCCGTCTCCGCCGCCTCTGGTAAAGCCGTTCTTCTCCAGGACCCGGATCGATGCGAAGCGATCGGGGAAGGTGTAGGCAACCAGCTGCTCTACCTTCGGGTCCTGGAGCGCGAACTCGACCAGCGCCTCGATCGCCTCGGTGCCGAGCCCTCGCCCCTGCCACTCTTCGAGGAGTGCGTACCCGATCATCATCCGCTCCTGTGACTCCCGGAGCAAGCCCCCGTTCCCGACCAGGATACGTTCGCCCTCCTCGTTGAGGACCCAGTAGAACCCGCAGAATCCCTTTTCGGGGTCAGAACTGAGGGTGATGAACTCTCTGATGGTCTTGGCGTCCAGGAACTCGGGGGGCCATGCAGGTGGCACCCTGGCGTCGAGGCAGGCCGCCAGCCCGGTCCGGTCCTCGAGGTCGAGCCCGAATACCTCGGGGGTGCCGAGCAGAAGCTCGAGACGGGCCGTACGAAGAGAGAAGAGGCTCATCCAGTGGCATCGACCCTCGAGGAGAAGAAGGTAAGCCTGACCTGATCATCCGACTCACGCCGACCTCTCCTGGCGGAGGTCGTTGCAAGCTATCGAGAACCATCCATGGTTGGAGATTCCGATGCCGCCCGGGTCGGGTTCGCCCGTGCCGATCCTCATCACCCTGCAGCATCTCCGGGTGCCAGCCCCTCGGCTCGGTCATGCTGCCTCTGGTGGGCCCAGATATCTGCTCCCGTCTTCAACAGGAGGAAGACGACGACCATGGCGACCGAGGCGTCGATGCCCAGTCCTGGAAAGAGGGCAGTCGCGAACCCCCCGAGTATGATCGTCAGGTGCATGGGAATGATCCGGTGATAGGGCTCGATGAAGAGCTCGTCCGGGCTCCGCGTCTCCCGCGCCCGGAACCAGAGATAGGAGATGAGATGGTTCACGAAGAAGACGCCCGCCCCGAACAGGACGCCCAGGAAGTCCGAGATGCCGTAGAGCCCGAAGAATGCAAACCCGAGGATGAATGAGATGTAGACGAAATGGAACAGCCCGTAGTGAAACGCGAAGAACCCGGCGAGAAAGAGCCGGCGTACCGGTGATCCCTCTCCCCCGCGGGGCTCCTTCGCCCCCAGGATCCTGATGAAGGTGAAGAGGCCGATCGTCACCGACTGGCACCAGTAGACGAGGAGGACCGTGCCGAGCTCCCATTGCTGGACGACGGCGAGAACGAGCGTGATGCCGTTCGCCAGCAGGAGAGCGATGAGGGGCGGGTCTGCACGGGCCCCGATGCGTTGCACGGATGAGTCGTGGTCTTGTGACAATTTAGCCTCTGCGGCCGCTGTATTCAAATATCTTTGTGGTCGAAATCGAACTGTAATGGAGGCAGAAGAGAAGACGGCCTGGCACGCGCTCTCGCCTGCCGAGATCGAGAGCCGGCTCGGGACCGGCCCAGCCGGTCTCGATGCGGTGGAAGTGGTGGCCCGGAGGGAGCGGTACGGGCTGAACCGTCTTCCGGAACGGGCCCCGCCAGGGCCGGTCATGCTCTTTCTTCGCCAGTTCAAAAGCCCCCTGATCTACGTGCTGATCGTGGCCGCCCTCGTCGCCTTTGCGCTTGGCGATGTCCGGGACGCTGCCTTCATTATGGTGGTCGTCCTGCTGAACGCCCTGGTCGGGGCGTTCCAGGAGTGGAAGGCCGAGAGCGCGGCAGAGGCCCTCCGTCACCTTCTCGAGACCGAGGTGCGGGTTCGACGAGAGGGCAGGGATCTCACGGTCCCGGCCGTCGACCTGGTCCCGGGAGACCTGGTCCTGCTCGAGTCGGGCAACAGGGTTCCTGCGGACCTGCGCCTGGTCGAGATAGCGGAACTCGGGGTTGACGAGTCAGCCCTGACCGGCGAGTCCCTCCCGGTTGAGAAGGTGGTCTCCCCGGTGCCCCCGGAGACGCCGGTCGCAGACCGGCGGTCGATGGCCCACGCGGGCACGGTCGTAACCACGGGCCGGGGTGTTGGCGTTGTGGTCGGGACGGGGGCCTTCACCGAGTTCGGGGCCATCGCGGCAGCCGTCTCGGGTGCAGAGGGAACGAAGCCCCCGCTGATCGAGAGGATGGACCGGTTCGCCCGGACGGTCAGCATCGCCGTAGTCGGCGCCGCCGGCGTGCTCGCGATGATCGCGTTCTTGCGGGGGACACCGCTCGACGAAGTCTTCTTCGTCGCGATCGCTCTCGCAGTATCAGCGATCCCAGAGGGCCTTCCGGTCGCCCTGACCGTCGTCCTCTCGGTTGCGGCCTCACGGATGGCCCGCCGGTCGGTGATCGTCCGACGGATGGCTGCAGTCGAGGGGCTCGGCTCCTGTACCCTGATCGCGTCCGACAAGACCGGCACCCTGACGGTGAACCAGCAGACCCTCGAGATGGTCTGGTTCCCGGGGACAGGCCGGATCGCTGCAGGCGATCTTCTCGCGGGCCAGCAAGCCGACGACCGTTCCCGGCGGTTTGCGCGGGCTGCACTCGCCGCGAGTGAGGCGATCGAGGTCGTGGGAGAGGGAGGGCCCCGGATCATCGGCGACCCGGTTGACGCCGCCTTCCTCCGCTTCGGCCGGGGATTGGGAGTCGAACCTGCCGACGTCGGTGCCCGAGTCCTCGGTCGAATACCCTACGAGTCGGAGCGCCGGTACGCGGCCGCCGTCGCCGCTGACCCCCACCACCCCGGCGGCCGGCCGATGGTCGCCCTGAAAGGGGCCGTCGAGGTCGTGCTCGGCCGGTCCGTGTCGATGTCCAGCCCCGACGGACCGGTCTCCGTCGATCGCTCCCTGGTTGACGGAGCGTTCCTGGCCCTCTCCGCTGAGGGCTACCGGGTGCTCGCGGTCGCCGAGGGACCCCTGGTCGACGGGATCCGTCCCGAGGATCTCGACGAGGAGACGCTTCCGCCGCTCACGCTCCTGGGCCTTGCCGGGTTCATCGACCCTCTCAGGCCCGACGCGGCCGGGGCGGTCGAGGAATGCCGGCGTGCCGGTGTCCGTGTCCTGATGGTCACCGGGGACCACCCGGTCACGGCGCTCGCCATCGCGCGGCAACTCGGGATTGCCCAGGACGAGGGGGAGGTCGTGACTGGAGCCGTGCTCGCCGCGTCGAAAGACCCGGCCCTGGTCGATCGGGTCCGTGTCTTCGCCCGGGTCACGCCATTACAGAAACTCGATATCGTCGACGCCCTCCAGGACCGGGGCCACTATGTGGCGGTCACCGGGGACGGGGTGAACGACGCCCCGGCCCTCAGGCAGGCGAACATCGGGGTGGCGATGGGTTCGGGGACGGACGTCGCCAAGGACGCGGCCTCGATGATCGTTACGGACGACCGCTTCACCTCGATCGTCGCCGGGATCGAGGAGGGGCGGTATGCCTATGATAACATCCGGAAAGTGACGCTCCTTCTCGTTGCGACTGGTGCTGCCGAGGTGCTCCTGTTCACATTCGCTCTCGTCGCAGGCCTGCCGATCCCCCTCTTCGCCGTCCAGCTCCTCTGGCTCAACCTGGTCACCGAAGGGGTTCAGCACATCGGGCTCGCATTCGAGCCCGGGGAGCCCGGTGCGATGGAGAGGCCCCCGCGTCCCCCCGATCAGCCGATCTTCGACCGGCCCATGGTACGGCAGGTCATCATCTCCGCACTCACGATGTCGGCAGTTGGGTTCGGCCTCTTCGCCTGGCTCCTGGGGAATGGGTGGGCAGAGAGTGACGCCCGGAACCTGTTAATGCTCCTCTTTGTCCTCTTCGAGAACGTCCAGGTCTTCAACGCACGCTCTGAGCGGATCTCGGCCTTCCGCATGCCGCTCTCTCGAAACTGGCTGGTGGTCGCGGCGACAGCCGGATCCATCCTGATCCACGTCGCCGCGATGTATATCCCTCCGGTGGCGGAGACTCTCTCGATCGCTCCGGTCCCCCTCTCCTGGTGGGGCCTGCTTCTCCTCGCCTCGGCCAGCCTGCTCGCCGTGATGGAGGTCCACAAGAGGGTGCAGGCCCGGTACCTTGCGTGATGCCCTCCGGGTCCCCATCTGACCCGGACTATCCATCTCCCTCTCATCTCATGCTGGAAGCGACCATACCTCTTCTCCGTGGGCACCAGGGGACCATCAGTGTCTTTTTTGGGACCTAAAGTGATATATAGGGGTACACTCGATACTCAGCTAACCCATGGGGTGGTGAGTATGCCAGATGTCTCACGGACCGAGATCGGTCAGCGGATCTACCAGCTGACAAAGGAGAAGAGCGCAGAGCAGGCGCTCGAAAAGATCCGAGCCCACGTAGGGGCACGATGGGCGGAGCTCGATCGCCGGGAGATCGAGACCCTCAAGCGGCTCCTCGGGCAGGCCTGGACCTGTGTCGACTGCACAACCTGGGACCGGATTGCGTTCCAGAACTTCAGTTACGACGATGTTCGACGGATCCTCAACACCGACCGCTGGTCGGGCGACGACCTCGTCTCAGTGAATCGGCGGGGAAGCGAGGTGGTGCGGATCCTCAGATCGGGGGTCTAGACTCCCCCTCCTATCATGTTCCGGGACTGCTTCTTCCGCTGATCGAGCATCCGCTTCACCTTTTTCAGGCGAAAGAGATCCTCCCGTTCACGCTCCTCGATCGTGATCTTGATGTACTTTGTCTCCCGAAAGAGTTCAGGGATCATCACCTGCTCGAGGGCGTTCACCCTCCGGCGGGTCATCAAAATCTCGTGGCCGATCCGACGGAGCGTGGTCTCTGTCTCGGCGAGCTTGATGATCAGGTCGACCTCAGCTTCGAACTTCTCAGCCACCTCATCCACGCGCCCACTTGTGCCAATGATGCTGTACCCGCGCTCGAGAACGGAGAGGGCCAGGCTCTTCTTCTCGATCACCGGGATGGGAACCCCCATGATGCTCCTTGAATCGATATCGATAAGGACACGACGCTTTGTCACGAACGACGCGGACTTGAGGGTCACGGGGTCGTCGACCGCCTGGGCGATCAGCAGCGACCGGTCCGCGATGCGTGCGCTCCGTTCGAGCTCTTCCCGGGAGGTCGAGACCTCGTTCATCACCCGGAAGAACTCACGCACGAGAGCATCCATCTTCTCACGCAGGAGGTCCCGTCCCTGCTCAGCAAGCCGGATCTGCTCTCGCTTTCGGATCAGCTCCATCCTCGTCGGCCTGACCGGTTCGGCCGTCACAACGCCCCCTCCCGTAAGGCCGGGTGGTACCGCTGGATCATCTCGGGCCTGATCCGCTTCAACTCGTCGATGGGGAGGCCGGCAAGGAGGTCCCACCCGATGCCGAGGGTCTCGTCGATCGACCGGTTCTCGTTCCGCTGCGAGATAAACCGGCTCTCAAACTGCTCGGCGAAGGTGAGATAGGCCCGGTCCAGGTCGGTCAGCGCTTCCTCGCCCACGATCGCGACGAGTCTCCGGAGGTCTCGCCCATAGGCGTACGAGGCATAGACCTGGTCGGAGACGTTGCGATGGTCCTCGCGGGTCTTGCCGGGGCCGATCCCCAGGTTCATCAGCCGCGAGAGCGAGGGGAGGACGTCGATCGGCGGGTCGATGCCGCGGCGGAAGAGGTCGCGTGAAAGGACGATCTGCCCCTCGGTGATGTACCCGGTCAGGTCAGGGACCGGGTGTGTTATGTCGTCGTCGGGCATGGTCAGGATCGGCACCTGGGTGATCGAACCGCGCCGTCCCCGGATCCTGCCGGCCCGTTCGTAGAGCGAGGAGAGGTCCGTATACATGTAGCCCGGGTAGCCTCGCCGGCCGGGAACCTCCTCGCGTGCGGTCGAGATCTCGCGGAGAGCCTCGCAGTAATTGGTCATGTCCGTCATGATCACCAGGACATGCAGGTCGTGGGTGTACGCGAGGTGCTCGGCGGCGGTGAGGGCGCAGCGAGGGGTCGCAATCCGCTCGATCGTCGGGTCGTCGGCGAGGTTCAGAAAGAAGATCACCCGTTCAAGTGCCCCTGTGGACTCGAACTCCTGCATGAAGAAGGAGGCTTCCTGCCAGGTGATTCCCATTGCGGCGAAGACGACGGCAAAGTTCCCCTCCTCGTCGAGGACCCGGCTCTGGCGCGTGATCTGGGCGGCAAGACGGTTGGCGGGGAGGCCAGCCCCCGAGAAGATGGGCAGCTTCTGGCCACGGACCAGGGTATTCAGTCCGTCGATCGCCGAGACCCCGGTCTGGACGAAGTCCGCCGGCTTATCGCGGGCATACGGGTTGATCGGCATCCCGCCGATATCAGGCTGCTCCTCGGGTGAGACAGGGGGCTTTTTATCCCGGGGGCGCCCCAGCCCGTCGAAGACCCTGCCGAGCATCTCGATCGAGACGTCGATCCTGGGCGGTTGACCCGTGAACCGGACCCGGGTGTCCCGATCGTCCACCCGGCTCGTCCCCTCGTAGACCTGTACCACCGCCACCTCCCGGGAGATGTCGAGCACCTGCCCGGTCCGCTCCTCCCCGTCGGGGAGGGTGATGGAGACCACCTCCCCATACGAGATTCGTCGGGGCCGCTCGATGAAGATCAGTGGGCCCGAGACATAATTCACCGTCCGGTACTCCCGGGTGACGAGGGACCTCATCGCTCTGCCTCCAGGGTCGCGGCGGTCGCCTCGATCGAGCCGATCAGGTCTCCTATCGCGGCGGCGTCCATCTGTTCTTTCATCCGCGCGATCTCGTTCTTCTGCGGGAGCGCGAGGATCTGGCGGAGGGAGACTCCCCGTCCCATCCCGGTGACGGCGGCGTCGTAGAAACTGAGGATCGCCTTCAGCATCAGGTACTGCTTATCGACGGGACAGAAGCCGTCCGCCTCGCTGTAGGCGCTCTGTTGCAGGAAGTCCTCGCGGATCATCCGTGTGATCTCCAGGATCGCTTTCTCGCTCTCCGGGAGGGCGTCGGGCCCGACCAGCTGGACGATCTCCTGCAACTCCGCCTCCTTCTGGAGTAGGAACATGGTCCGGTCCCTCAACCTGACCCAGTCGCCGGAGACCGATGTCGCGAACCAGGGACTGAGGCTCTCGAGGTAGAGGGAGTGGGACTTGATCCAGCTGACCGATGGAAAGTGCCGGCGATAGGCGAGGTTCGTGTCGAGCGCCCAGAATGTGCCGACGATACGGAGCGTGTTCTGGGTGATCGGCTCGGAGAAGTCCCCTCCCGGGGGTGAGACGGCGCCCACGACCGTGATCGAGCCGGAGCGGTCGCCTCCACCAAGGCAGGAGGTCCGGCCGGCCCGTTCATAAAACGCCGCAAGCCGGGCGGCAAGGTACGCCGGATACCCCTCCTCGCCGGGCATCTCCTCGAGCCGACCGGAGACCTCCCTGAGCGCCTCACCCCATCGTGAGGTCGAGTCAGCGAGGAGGGCCACGTCATAGCCCTGGTCCCGGTAGTATTCGGCCATCGTGATACCGGTGTAAATGGAGGCCTCGCGTGCGGCGACGGGCATGTTCGAGGTGTTCGCGATCATGATCGTCCGCTCGAGGAGCGGCCGGCCGGTTCGCGGGTCCAGCAGTTCTGGGAACTCCGTGAGGACATCGGTCATCTCGTTCCCCCGCTCTCCGCACCCGATGTAGACCACCACGTGGGCGTCCGCCCATCGTGCGAGGGTCTGCTCCGAGACCGTCTTGCCGGTGCCGAAGCCGCCCGGGATCATCGCGGTGCCCCCCTTCGCGATCGGAAAGAGCGTGTCGAAGATACGCTGTCCGGTCAGGAGGGGGATCGTTGGGTCGAGCTTGCGCCCATAGGGTCGTCCTTTCCGGACAGGCCAGGCCTGTTCCATGCGCACCGGCCGGTCGCCGTCCAGGCGGACGACCTCGTCGTCGACGGTAAGTGCCCCTTCGGCCACCTCCTCGACGGTCCCATGCAGGTTGGGCGGGACCATCACCCGGTGGTCCAGGTTGAACTCCCGGACGGTTCCGAGGATGTCTCCCGGCCCCACCTCGGCGCCAACGCGAACCGTCGGTTCAAACTCCCAGCGCCTCGCGTGGTCGAGGGCAGAGACGGTGATGCCGCGAGAGATGAAATCTCCGCTCTTCTCGACGAGGAGCGGAAGCGGCCGCTGAACCCCGTCGAAGATCGCTCCCAGGAGCCCTGGGCCCAGCTCCACGCGGAGAGGCTCCCCCGTATTCTCGACCATCTCGCCGGTCTTGAGGCCGGTCGTGTCCTCGTACACCTGGATCACCGCGACGTCCTGGTCGAGCCGGATCACTTCCCCGGTGAGGGCCTCCTCGCCGACCCTGACCACGTCGTACATCCTCGACCCTCGCATCCCGCCTGCATGCACCACGGGCCCGGAGACCCGGATCACTTCTCCCTCGAGCATCTCTATCGCCTCAATACCACGCTGTACCCGATCGCTTTTCGAAGCAGCTGTTCGATCGCGGCCATGCCCCCTCCCTGGCGAGACCTTCCGGGGATCGGGATCACGATCGGGCGGGTGGATTCCTCGATCCGTGAAGCCAGGTGTTCACCCAGATCCTGCATGAAGTCCTCGTTGATTGCGATGATCCCGGTCTCCCTGTCCTGCATCAGGGAGACGAGGTGATCCTGTACCTCGTCGGCAGATGCCGCCTCAAGTGTCTCGACACCGGCCATCCGGAACCCGGATGCCGTGTCGGGGTCGGTCAGGACCATGAACCTATACATGGATCAGCTCCGCCTCCAGCTCCTCGTCGGAGAGGCCTGCATCCCGGCACCGGGCGATGATCCGCAGGTTGGTCACCTCTGCCAGAAAGAGGTAGAGATACCCGATCACCACCGTGACGCTCAAGGGGTCCGATCGATAGAGGGAGGCCCCCTGGCGGACCAGGTGCCGATCGAGTTCCTTGATCAGGAGCGACTGGGGGCCGCACGTCGGCGTCTCGTCGCACCGCCGGACGAGCACGGCATACGGGGTCCCTTCGAGGTGTTTCAGCGCCGTCGTGAGGTTACCATCCTGGATCATCTCCCGCAACACCTTCTTTGGAAGCGCGCCTCCCCCCTCCAGCAGAAACCGGTCTCCATCGTCGACTCTCACTCCATCCCGGATGAATGTCAGCACGGTCTTGAGGTTCGTGATGTCGATCTCCGTTCCGACCAGTTGTTGAAGGACGACGGACTCGGGACTGCTCCCGCGCACGGCGTCCCGGGCATAATCGAAGTAATACTCGTCAAGCGCGTGCTCCATGACCAGGAGCTCCCGCGTCCGGCTCCACTCCCCGATGTGGGGGGTGAACGCACGGGCATAGTCGATCCTCCAGGTCGCGAGCAGGTTGATGACATCGCGGACGTCTGCCTGGTTGACCAGCTCGTGCAGGGTCGCCTCGTCGAGCGTCCCCGCGGGCACAAGACACTCCTGGATCTCGATGGGTGGGGAATGGATATTCTTGCCGCGCAGGATCGCCTTCAGGTTGTGAACATCCCATCGGTTGAGAAAAAGGCGAACAGAGCGGGACGATTCGCCATCGTCGAACATCTTGAGGATCTTCCGACAGGTACTGACGAGGTGCGAACGCAATGCCGTCTCCAGGCAGGTGATCCTTGACCCCCGGAGACAGGACGTCTCGATCTCCCGCTGGTAGGGAGTCTTCTGGAGTTCAGCAATCAGGGAATCCAGGTCCGGTTTCTGGAGCAGGGCCCTGAGCTCGTGAGGATCGAGGAGGGACCGGTACATCCCTCGCACCCTGGCGTTGATGTACCCCTGGTCCATTACTCTCCTCCGAATAACTGGCGAGCAAGCTCTCGCCGATGGACCTCCGTGGCACGAACCAGGCGTGCTTCGAAGGTGTTATCGATCCGGATGCGGTCATCGGCCGACGTGACGACTGCTCCGCCCAAGGTTGTTAGGTCGGCGATCAGCTCCGCAGCCGGAAACGAACGGGCGAGGATCTCTCCTGCAAGGGCTTGGTCCCTCGGGTCGACATGCACCCTGCTACCGGGCTCCCCGAGTGTCTCCAGCGCTTCGTTCACAAGGTGTTCCATGATCCCGAAGTAGCGATCCTCTCCGCGCACATCCGCCAACCTCTCCGTGGCGAGTGCGATCACCCGCTGCTCGCTCTCGTCACGAAGGCGAGCGATCTCGGTCTTCATCTCCTCGCGAGCGCGGTAGAGCCGCTGGTGCCGTTCGACCTCAATCTGAACTTCGCCCTCCGAGACGATTCGTCTTTGGAGTTCGTCGGTCTGCCGGCGGATGTTGTCGTATTCCTCGTCGATGGCCGCCTGTGCCTGCTGCCGTGCCTCCTGGATGCGGCGCTCCGCATCCCTCTCCATCGATGCGATCAGTTCTTCGTACGCCATCTCCTTCACCCCCGGTGCCCGGGGTGCCTGCCGCCTCCCGGCACACACTGCCCGGGTCTGTTCGTCGGTGCTGCCTCGTTCAGATCATGAAGATGATCATTGCCGCTACCACGAAACCGAGGATCACGAGGGTCTCAGGTATGGCGAGGAGAATGATCATCGGTCCCATCAGTTCGGGATTCTCAGCGATCGTTCCCGCACCCGCGGGCCCGATTCGCGATTGAGCAAAGGCGGTGCCAATCGCCCCTGCACTGAAAGCGATTGCCGCACCTATTGGAACCTCCCATCCTGCCATTCAGACTCACCGATGCTATAATCCGGCTAATTTTATAAAAACTTATCGCAAAAAAATAACCGATGGTCTGACAAAACCTGGTGAAGGAGTACTGTTCCTTCGGTCACCCTCCTGGTCGGTATCCAAAGGGGGAGTACGGGCGCCCGCCCCCCTGGTAGAACTTCGAGTTGAACTCGACGAGATGGAGACGGATTGACTGGATAAACGGGCTGAACATGCCCATCACCAGGTTCATCAGGTGGAGGACAACTGCAATAAGTCCCCCGACAAGCGCCGTCCCCACCGCCCCGGCGAGCTCATTGGCGACGACGGCGAGCATCACAGACGCCATCCCGATCGCCATGATCCGGGCGTACGACATGATGTTGCCAACGGTGCCCATGATCTCGACCGCTCCCTGGACACCCCCGCCGTAAAAGAGGAGCGGGAGGCCCACGAGGAGCATGACTCCGCCGACCACGAGGAGTGAGGGGGAGACGATACTGATCAGGGCGAGGATGAGGAGTATGATCCCCAGGGTGACCGCGATCATGCCGCATTTCTCGCAGAGGTGACGGCGGTTGTGTTGAGCCACTGCGTTCGCCACGCCGAGTCCGAGACCCAGGAATATGTGGACTGCTCCGATCGCGATCGAGAGGATCAGGAGCGGGATCATCGCCTCCATCCGGTTCCATGTCACCCCCGCGAAGGTGAGCGGGTGCAACCATCCCATCATCTCACCAAGATCGCCGAAGAACTCACCGAAGAGATACCCGAAGATGATCGTCGGGAACGATGAGATGATGAAGATCGTCGAGAGCTCCCTCTGCCAGTCGCGATTGGCGGCCCTGAGCCGAAGGAAGGTTGCGAGAGCAAGAATACAGAAGCCATACCCGATGTCCGCCACGATCAG
>CAYLUL010000028.1:737-3918 GCA_964386835.1 uncultured Methanospirillum sp. | reverse complement strand
CGAAGAAGAGCGGAAAGAAGATGGCCATGAAGGGGATCGGGTCGACCTCCTGGTAGTGGGGGGGACTCATGAGGCGGACGAAGAACTCGAAGGGTCGCGCCCAAGCCGGGTTGGCGAAACAGGTGGGCGCTTGCTTCAACTCTTCAGGGGTCGGGGTGCGCTCGGAGAGCACCACACGCCTTTCAAACAACTCCTCGAGGCGTTCCCTGGCATGGGCGACCGACCGTCTCGGTATCCATCCCTTCGCCACGAAGGTATAGTCGGTGTGTGCGAAGCTGGAGAAGACGGCGAGCTCATCACGCTGCTCCTCGAGTACCCGCCGTATCCCCAGGAGCTCCGGACGCCGGCGGGCCGCGAGTTCCCGCAACTCCCCGTCGATGCGCAGGATCTCCGCCCGTCCCCCCTCCTGCCGCTGTTGGATGGCGCTGAGGGAGTCTTCGATCGACATCGTGGCAAAATCTTCAGGAATACGGACCTCGTTCACGTTCTGCGAGAAGAGAAAGGCATGCACCTCACGGGAGTACCACTTGTTGAAGATGGTGATGGCGGCGATCGTCTCTTCGTCGAGGTCGGACGTGATATACTCTATCTGGTTGTGCGTGATCTCTTTCAGCACCGGGAGAATCTGGTCCAGGACGTGGGCGTACTCTTTCTGCAGAAGGAGGACGGACATCTCGAAACCCTCGAGTGCCTGCAATGACTCCTGAATCGGCTGAAGGCGGCGGAGGATGCGTGAGTACCGTTCCAGGGTGATCGCTGACAACTCCAGGTCGCCTTTTCGGTTCGTACGTTCGACTGTCGCGGTGTCCAGCCCCTCAATCCTGGTGCCGACCTCCTCCAGCACCTCCGGGAGGGGTCGTCCTCGTAGGGCGCCGACCGTCTCCTCGGTCTCCTCTGTATTGTCCTGGACCCCGGGGAGCAGCGTCAGCAGTCCGTTCACCCGCAGCAGGAACTGATCGACCTCGATCACCGGTGCCTTGTCGACCGGGACGAGCCGGCTCTTCGGTGCCCGGCTCTCATTGGTCAGGTCGACCAGGTGGACGGTACCCTCACGGTAGAGCGTGTCGACGATCAGTTCGGCCTCATTGAGGGGGCCGACGACCAGGATGCTCGCCATCTTCTGCAGCATCGTTGATGCCTCCGGAGACTACCAGCCTGACCAGCTCCGATACAGCGGTTGGCACTCGATCCTCAATCCGTCCACGAAACTCGCTCTCACGATCGATTGCCCTCCGCCGCATCTGTTCGATCTCGTCATCAAGCGAAGTGGTCGCACAACGCCGCCGCGTCTCGACGACCTCCCGGGCCTCACGGGCTGCCTGATCGAGCCGCGCCTGTCGTTCCCGGACAACTGCCTCCCTGGCGGCATCGGTCTCGGCACAGGCCCGGTCGTACCGAGTAGCCAGTTCCCCCTCCTTCTCGTCTACCTGTTCGAGCAGGTCCTTCTCATCAGACATCCCGATCACAACCCGTGCCTGGCCCGCATACCCCCGGTGAGCCCACCGGGGGTGGTCCCCCGACTGGCCTCATGGTAGCATCCCGCCCCTGTCCGGCCTGCCCGTGCTATCCGCTCCTCGCACCGTCTCATGACGGCTTCCTGTAGCGTGCGGACAAGGGCTCGGTCAACGGGCATCATGGCTCGGGAGGATGTGCTCTGCGAGTGGATGGTCTCATATGATGATAAAGATTTCTCCTATTGTATTCCGTTCTATCCTTTTTCGGCGCGAACGGCATCTGGGGATTCGCCGCTCCCCCAGTCAGAGCACCCGGTCATGGCCAGATCCCAAGGTTTTTTCCATTCCGAAACCCCCCGCTCTGTCATGGAGACTGGGGAATGATCATCGGCGCAGACGAGCACGTCGCCCCGACACTCGACGACATCGAGGCGGTCCTCGAGTTCCAGTCCGTTTTTGTGGACCCCCACTTTCTCCCCGAGGTTGTCGTGGCCGAAGACCAGGGCTGGACCTTCGAGCAGTACAGCCGGGAAGTCTACGAGTTCGAGAAGACGCTCTACCGGGCGGGGTTCGTCGTCCGGTTCGACTGGGCGCGATGGGAGCTTGAAGCGCTTCGATTCTTCCGCGAGGACGGACGCCTCGAAGCGGCCGATCTCATGACCATTCGCCGGCTCCTGACGTTTCACATCCGCAAGAACGTGACATGCGAGGGGCATCTCGCCGAGATGCTCCGCGCCGGCCATATCCAGGCGATCCTCAGGAGGCTCTCCACGCTCGCTTCGAGCGGGCTGAGACCAGTGGATGACACCTGATCGGGCGATCATCCACGTTCAGGGGATTGCACCCGGGGGCACCGGGGCCATTGGACGGTCAGGCGGAACGTCCGAAGGGGCGGAGCGTCCCCGCGACCAGGCGGTCCCACCCGGTCTCCCGGTGTGGAGATGGGACGACGGTGATTGCAGGTGCGGCGCAACTGCGCGGGAGCCTGTTCGGGTCGAGCGAACCAAGCCTGCTGCAAGCCTCGAGGCGCGGGGCTGACCGGAGTGCGCCGACGGACGGGAGGGCGTACCAGCCTGGTCCCGACGGATCGAGACACCGTGCGACCGGTTGGACCGCATAGACCGACTGAGCATCACCGTACCCACCCTGCACGTACAGAAGGACCATAACCCCCCGGTCTTCACCGTCGTCCGTGACGATCATGCCCCGTTCGAGGTGCTGTCCCGCACCACTCGACAGGCCCACCAGGAGGAGGGCGAGGACCAGGGTGGCTGCATATCGCTCCATGCCGGATCGGGGGGCATACGCGGTGGTTAACGAAATACCTTGCGGGAGCAGTCCGGGAACCCCCTATCCTCCAGGCCAGATTCCATCCCACCCCGGGTTTAGGGTTGGGCAATCACTGGCGGCGATAGAGGAACGAGGCCACTCTCAATCGATCTTCGTACCGAGTGCCCGATCGTCCACCTCCCTGGAGAGATTGGTGACTGGTGGCAGCAAGAATCCCTGAGGCGGAAAAAAAAGGTGTTCTGATCAGACGATCAACGAGGTCTCATACAGGAACAGGTCCGGGTTGACCCAATTCAGGTTGGCCCCGGTCATCGATGCCGTCGGGACGAGCCACACCTTGGCGCCCGTCTGCCCTGCGTACTCCCCTGTCGTGTATGCGTACGGAGTAAGTATCACCGCACCACCCTTGATCTTCACGTTGCCGTTCTGATCGGCGA
>CAYLUL010000028.1:0-727 GCA_964386835.1 uncultured Methanospirillum sp. | reverse complement strand
TTTCGTCCCCGATCCAGCTCGCCTCGTTATATCCAATCAGGGTGTAACTCTCTCCAGCGACGAGTCCGTGTCCGGTAAAGACGAAGCGGTCGCCCTGGTACATGAGGCTACCGAATGCGCCGTCATCGATCGAGTCCCAGGTCGTTATGTCTTTGGTGACGAGCTTGATCACCTGGGCACCTCCTGCGGCGGAGACTGCACCGGCGAGCAGGGCGATTCCCAGGATCGCCATCACCATTCTCAGTTTTGAACTCATAATCTCCCTCCTCCCCATCATCAGGGGTGTCTGTTAATATTGTTAATTAATATATAAATTTTATGAAAATAATTCTGCGTTCGAACCAATCACCCCCTCCGTCGGGATGAGAGGTCAGTGCCCTCCCCCCCCTCTCAACATTCCCTCTCTCAAGACTCCCCGGACTCAACGCGTCTTGCCGAAATGGAGATGAGCCCTTCCAAGGGAACAGTGCTGCGATCTGTTATTCGAGAGATACGAAGTGGGCTGAAGAGACACTCCCCAAAAAAGCGTGAAATTGGGGCATGGAGAGGGGGGGAATGGTGATGGGTTGATTGGAGAAAAAACCGGGGGGTTCGCGGATCCGTTCGGCAAACCAGCTCTCGTGCAGAGAAAGATCAACGACCAGAACGGAGAAATCAAGAGTTGAAGAAGATAGCGGGCCTGAAGGGATTTGAACCCTTGGCCTACGGATTAAGAGTCCGTCGCTCT
>CAYLUL010000027.1:0-18021 GCA_964386835.1 uncultured Methanospirillum sp. | reverse complement strand
ACCCGCAGTTCATCCTGAACGCGCTGGTGTTCAGCCACCTCTGTCTCGAGCTGCTTGACTTTCTTCTCCAGCTTCCGGAAGAGGACATCGCTGTACTCTCGGAGGACCTCCACCTCCGCTTCCTTTTGCTCGTGGGCGGGGGGCGAGGCGTCGGAGAGGCGCTTCGAGGCCTCCTCAAGCACCTCGCGCACGATCCTCATCAGCACGTCGGGGGGCTGCGGCTTGATCACGAATCGGTCAGCGCCGAGGCTGAGGGCGAACCGCTCGTCCCGCGCGTCCGTGTAGGTGGCCGTGTAGAAGATGAACGGGATACTGCGGAACCGCTCGTCCGCCCGCCACCGCCGGCAGAGCTCGAATCCGTCCATCGTCGGCATCAGGATGTCGGCGATCACAAGGTCGGGAGGGGTCCGCGCCGCCGCCACGAGGGTCTCCGCCCCGTTTCGGGCCGACTCCACAACGAAGCCGTTGCCCCCCAGGATCGACTCCAGCAGGTAGAGGTTCTGGGGATGATCGTCCGCGATCAGGACCCTCGTCAACGGACCCCTCCCCCCGCCGGCGTGGTCTCGAGGTGGGTCGCGATCTCGACGGCGAACGTCTTCGGGTTGATCGGCTTCTCGATGTACCCGGTGCACCCGGACTCGAGCGCCTTCTCGCGGTCTCCCGCCATCGCGTACGATGTCAGGGCGACGACCGGGACGCCAGCGATCGCGGGGATGGTGCGCAGCTCCCGGGCCGTCTCATACCCGTCCATCACCGGGAGCTGGATGTCGAGGAGGATCAGCCGGGGCTCGACCGTACGGGCGAGGTCGATGCCCTCCTGGCCGTCCTTCGCCCGGATCACCTCGTAGCCGTTCGCCTCAAGGATGTAGTTCACGAGGTAGTAGTTCTGGTCGTTGTCCTCCACGTAGAGTATCCGCGTCGTCATTGTAAGCCTCCGTTCGAGGGCAGATGAACGCTGAAGGTGCTGCCCTTCCCCACCTCGCTCTCCACCTCGATCGTCCCTCCCATCATCTCCATGATTTTTCGGGAGATGGAGAGCCCGAGCCCGGTTCCCTCATACCGCCGTGTCAGCCCCGTATCCACCTGGCTGAACGGCCGAAAGAGCCCGGCGAGGTCCTTCTCCGAGATCCCGATCCCGGTATCCCTGATGCTGGTCACGACCTGGCCCCCCCGGCGCGAGCACTCGACCCGAACGCTTCCCTGATCCGTAAACTTGACGGCGTTGCTTAAAAGATTGAGGAAGACCTGCTCGATTCGCCTCCGGTCGCCCCGCACCTCACCCGCCCCGGGGTCGACCGCCATCTCGATTGCAAGGCCCTTCTTGTCGGCGAGCGGCCGGACGGTGGCGACCGCCTTCGTGATCACCGCGGGGATCGAGACCTGCTCGTCCGCGAGGGTGAACTCTCCAGCCTCGACCTTCGAGATATCCAGGACATCGTTGATCAGGGCGAGCAGGTGCTCAGAACTGTCATAGACCATACCGAGCTGCTTCTTCTGCTCGGGGTTGAGGGGGCCGGCCAGCTCCTGGAGGAGAATCCCTGAGAACCCGATGATCGAGTTGAGCGGCGTTCGGAGCTCGTGGGACATGGTGGCGAGGAACGCGGACTTGAGCCTGTCGGCCGATTCGGCCTCTTCCTTTGCAAGGGCGAGGTCCCGTGTCCGCTCGGCGACGATCTCCTCGAGATTGTCGCGGTTCGCCTGCAGCTCGGCGAGTGCCTCTCGCCGACCCCGCTCCTCAGCGCCGATCTTCTCCACCATCGCCCTGAAAGACTGCCCCAGGCTCGCGATCTCACCCGGACCCGTCACCCTGATCTCCTGGTCGAGGTCGCCCGTCTCGGCGATCCTCCTGCTCGCCTGGGTAAGGCTGGAGAGCGGGCGAATCACCAGGTACTCCAGGCCGACCAGGGTGAGCGCGACGAGCAACCCGAGCGCGAGGACCACGAAGAGAAGGACATTGCGGATCGAGTCGTTCACCCGCTCGTTGATCAGATCGAACGGCACGTAGGTCCCAATCTTCCAGCCAAGCTCGGGGGAGGTGTAGTGGACGAGGAACCGATCGTCGAGGACCACCACACCCTGATCCGCCTCCAGGAAGGTCCTGGCCTGGTCGCCAAGGAGGGTCTCGACGTTGCTGAAGAGGAGCGAGGGATCCTCCGCGGCGAGGACCGTCCCGCTCGGGTCGACGAGGAGCATCTCGCCGGCGCCCGCCCTGCTGACGGAGGCGAGGTAGCTCGTCAGGTTAACAAGCGTGATGTCGGCACCGACCACCCCGTAGATCGTCCCGTTCGCATCGACGAGGGCCGTCACGATCCCGATGTTCACATCCGGTGTCGTGACCGCCTGATAGGGTTCAGTCTTCACCACCTTGCCGGGATTCGCCCTCCCCAGCACGTACCAGGGCCGATCGCGGGGGTCGTACGCAGTGGGTCGGGCCCGGTGGAACGAGCGGACGAACGCCCCGTTCTCACGACCCATGTAGACTGAGCTGACATACGGATGGGAGCGCTGGTACCCCCCGAAGAGATCGATGATCGCCTGCTCCGGGGGGGTGATATCGTACTCGAAGGTCTCCTCCGAGGCATTGAGAAAACTGGTGAACCGGGCATCGTCCGCTATCCGGACAACCGGGTTCATCGAGAGTTCAAGGACATCGTACCGGGCCTCGTCCATGAAACTGGAGAGGGCAAAGTCGATATGCCTGAGCTGGATGAGGGACTCCTGGGTGACGGCGTCCCGGTGCTGGGCCTGGAGCGTCATCGGCAGCAGGCCCCCTATCAGCACGACCACCAGTAGAGCGATCAAGAGATAGAGCAGCAATACCCTGGAACGGAGTGTCATGTGGGGCGCGCACCCTTCCCAGGAGATGCTATCACCGAGCAGGGACTTATTGTTTCGGTTTTCTCTCTGGGGGCCGATCCAGGGGAATGGATGCGGAATCAGTAGAACAGGTTCAATTAACGTTGTGATTGAAGAGAGGCGACGTCCGATCCTTCAGAAGATGTCCCGGCCTTACGGTGCTGCCGGGCATCGTCCCTCTCTATCCCGGTACACCAGCAATGCACCACCGCCGCCGGCCGACCCGTCTCCCTCACGGGTCCGCCTGGGCACGGTCACTCGTTTCTTCCCCAGTCCTGTTCAAGCAGGACGTACGGGGCCCGTTGCATTCCCGCCCGGAAGTAGGCCTCCTGCGCCGTGCGGTTCGCTGCCTCGACGTAGAGACGAAGGCCTGTCACGTCCGCCCGGGCCCTCGCCATCTCCTCGACCGTCCAGTAGAGATGCAGGAAAACCCCCCGGCGCCGTGCCTCGGGCTGAACGTAGACCGACTGGAGCCACCAGAACACCCCGTTCCGGTAGTCCGACCACTCGAAGGTAACCATGCACTGCCCGACGACGTCGCCGCCCATCTCGGCAACGAGGTAGAACCCACGGGACGGATCGTCCAGGACCGCCTGGACGCCAGCGAGGGCGGTCGCGGGGTTGAGCACCCACCCCTCGGTCTCGAGGGCGGTCGCGCAGTTGCCGACCGAGATAGTCGTCGCATCTTTGGGAGCGGCCAGCCGGACCATAATCTCCATGAATAGAGGTCGACCTCTCTCGGTAAAGTCATACCACCACCGGTCTCAGGTGGGCGCCGGAGCCAAACCCTGCAGCTTTTTTACCGGCGCGGCGGACTGTATTGGTATCATGGCCCCCCACGCTCCCTCCAGCCCCCCGCTACCGGCACCTGGCCGGGGATCAGAGGAGCAGGGGCGATCGTTCTCGTTCTACGTCTCGCTCGCGCTCTTCCTCGTGATCGTGGTGGCGGTCCTTTACATGCTCGCCTCTGGCCTAATGTATGGGGCTGAGGAGCGGGACTTCGAGCTCGCCATCACGCCCTCGGGGGGGTCGATCGCAGCCGGCGAGCGAATGAACGTGGAGGTCCGGATTACACTCCTCCGGACCGGCCCCTCGTTCTTTGAGTACGATCTTCCGGTCACCCTTCACGCCGAGGAGGTGCCGGAGGGGATCTACGTCACGTTCAACCCGGCAACTGACCTGCCGGACCCGCAGTTCACCTCGAGGATGCTGGTCGCCCATGCGGGGGCACCGCCGGGGACGTACTCCTTCGAAGTTCATGCGACAGGGACGGACGGGCGGAGCCTTTCGTTGCCTTTCCAGGTCCAGATCACCGGTGCCGCACCGAACACGACCGCCTCCCGATAGGCCTATCTCGTCCGGCGACGCAGTTCGACGGGATGAGGACAGGAGGGGTGCCCGACCGCCCCCAGGTCGGACTCGGGGGCGAGGGTGTCCTCCGCACGACGAACCGGGAGACGGAAGCGGCAGCGGTGCTCGCAGAGGCCCTTGAACGAGGGATACGCTACTTCGATTCTGCCCGGGCGTACGCATCGAGCGAGGTGTATCATGGCGAGTTCTGGTCGGAGCGGCCGGCGCGCCGGGATGGAGCCTTCATAACGAGCAAGTCGGCGAGCCGGTCGTACCCCGGGGCGATCGCGGACCTGAAGCAGACCCTGTCACGGATGCAGACCGACTACCTGGACCTGTGGCAGATCCATGATGTGCGGACCCGCCCGGAGATTCGGGAGTGCGAGGGGCCGAACGGGGCGCTCAGAGCCTTTCTCGAGGCAAAAGAGGCCGGGCTCGTCCGTCATATTGGGGTCACCGGGCACCACGACCCGGCGGTGCTCGCCGAGGCGGTCGAGCGCTGGCCGGTCGACACGGTCCTCCTGCCGGTCAATCCTGTCGAGGCCGTCCTGGGCGGGTTTGTCGACCGTGTCCTCGAGACTGCGCTCGAGGCCGGCGTCACCCCGATCGCGATGAAAGTGCTGGGCCGGGGCCGCTATGTGGCCCCCGAGGGGGGTATCACCGCCGAGGTGCTCATCCGGTTCGCGCTCACGTATCCCGTCCGCCTGGCAGTTGTCGGGTGCGAGACACCCGACGAGGTCGCGACCCTGCTCCGCGCTGCCGCTGCCGGCCCGCTCGAGGAGGGGGACGCCAGGGCGCTGGTGGAGGCGTTCGAGCCGGCAGCCCGCCGGCTCGCTTTCTACCGGGGCGTGCTTTAGTCCCGGAGAGGAGCCCGGGAGATACAGCCTCGGGTTGACTTATTGGGGCGGGTCCCGCCGCATCGGGCAGACCCCGCACCCGACCATCTCGCCGAAGCAGAAGGCGAGCCGTTCGCGGATCGTCGGGGGAAGGGCACGCTCCTCGACCGGCTGAAAACCGAAGGAGCCGTAGAACCCGATCAGCGGGATCGTCGAGTGGAGCCAGAGGATCTCGTGCCCGACACGGTCGATCACCGCCTGGACGAGCTGCCGGGCGAGCCCGACCCCCCGGTGCGCCTCCGAGACGAAGATGCCGTCGACCTCGAGCCCATCGGGATGGTGCCGGATCCGTGCGGTGCCGGCGAGGTCCCCGTTCACGAACCCCCCGAGGACGAGGTCGATCGCCCGATTGGTTTGCTGCCCGCGGTACTGCTCCCAGAGCTGGTCGACGAGGGCGAACTCGTCGGGATCGAGTTCGCGGATTGTCACGGCCATGATGAAATCACGGTGGGTGAGGGGAAATAGCCGCCGATGCGATCATCATTGTTTTTTACCTTTACACGTCGAACGCCGCATATGAACCCGCAGGGTCCGCTCGGGGCATGGAGTCGGCCGACCATCGTTGGAATCACGGCCGCTGCAGCCCTGCTCGCCAACCTCGCGGGGATCCTCTTCGCCGAGGTGACGGTCGTCCTTCCCCACCTTCTCTACCTCCCGATCACCCTGGCCGGGTACTGGTATCCGCAGCGGGGCACCGCGATCTCCGTCGCGATTGCAGGCGCTTACGCAGCCTTTGCCCTCCCACTCATGCCGAACGAGGGTGTTGCCGTGGTCGCCCGCGCCGTGACGCTCGTCGCGATCGGGATGCTGATCGCCCACCTCTCCCGCCGGCTCCGGGTCCAGGAAACGCTCTACCGGGGCCTCTATGACCACTCGGTCTCCGGGATCTTTCTCCTCGGGGCGGACGGCCGAATCGAGGATGCAAACCTCCGAGCCGGCGCCATGGTCGGGCGGGCGCCAGTGGAGCTGAAGGGTCAGCTGTTCACGGAGTTCGCGACCGCCCCGGAGACTGCGGACCGGTTTCTCCTGGCACTGGGACGTGGGCCGGTCGAGCAGCAGGAGCTGGGCCTGGTCCGGGAGGACGGCCGGACAGTCCACTGCCTCGCCTCCGGGGCGCCGCTCGGCCCCGATCGCCGGGTCGTCACCCTGGCGGACATGACCGGGCTGCACCTCGCCCGGGCCGCGCTCGAGGCCGCGAACCGGACGATGGCCCACCTCGCCGGGATCCTCGACCGTGACCTCACGGCAGCGGTGCGTGACCTGGAGGCATGCCTCGCCCACATTCGCCTCGAGGTCATCGACCCGGAGATGCTCGCCCTCCTCCGCCCACTCGGGGAGCGGATTTGGGCCCTCCGGCGTCGGGGCGAAGTCTCCCGTGAGTTCCGGGTCCTGGGGACCCGGCCCCCCGCATGGCAGCCGGTCCAGGACGCGGTCGATGAGGCTCGGGCCCGCCTCGACCCGGGTCTGGTCGCGGTCCGAGCCTGGACCTCGCGGCTCGAGGTCTATGCCGACCCGGCCCTGCCGGTCGCCCTCTACCACCTCCTCGACAACGCGACCCGCCCCGGGACGGGGGCGACTGCGGTCGTGGTCAGCTATCACCACGGATCCGACGGTTGCCGGGTCGTGGTCGAGGACGACGGGCACGGGATCCCGCCCGCGGAGAGAGAGCACCTCTTTGAGCCCACCAACGAACGGTACGGCCACGGGCTCTACCTGGCCCACGAGATCCTGGGGATCACCGGGATCGGGATCGCCGAGGAGGGGACCGGGAATGGGGCCAGGTTCGTGATCACGGTCCCGCTCGAGGAGTACCGCGTATCATGACCTGGGACCGCGTGCTGGTCGGCACCGACCTGTCGGAGGAGAGCACCCGGGCCGCCGACGCCTGCGCCGGGCTCCCGGGGAGCCCCCGGCTCGTCCTCGCCCTCGTAGCGGACGGGTCCGACCGCACCGGTGTGCTCGAGGCGGAGGCGACCCGCCTCCGGGAACGGGGGGTGGATGTTGCGGTCCGTATCATCGACCGGTCCGGTCGGACGGTGGCGAATACGCTGATCGAAGCGGCGCGGGAGGAGGGGGCCAACCTGCTGGCGGTAGGAGCCCGGGGGCGCGGGCGGGCGGTTGACCGCCTGCTCGGCTCGGTCTCCGAGGCGGTCCTTCGGGGGGGACGGTCCGATGTCCTCGTCGTGCGCGGACGGACGAATGGCCCCCTCCTCTCCCGTGTCGTGGTCCCGACGGACCTCTCCGCCACCTCCGTCGACGCGACTCGCCGCCTTGTCGCGGGCGGCAGGGTCGGCGGCGGGATCCTCCTCCATGTTGGCCCCGATGCCCCGGAAGGGCTCACACCACTCGCAGAGGAGTTCGGGCTCGCCCCAGTCCATCGCCCCGGGGAGGTCATCCCTACCGTCCTCGAAGTGGCCATCGACGAAAAGGCAACCCTCGTCGCTCTCTGCCGTGTGGGGGGACGCGACGCGGCGGCTGGAGTCGGACTCGGTCCCGTGGCGGAGGGAGTGGCCCTCACCGCCCCCTGCCCGGTCCTCGTCGCCTGCCCCCGGGCCGCGCTGGCGGTCCAGGTCCGGGAGCTCCTCTCGGAGGAGTTCCCGCTCGCCGACGAGGGCTGGCGCGATTATCACGAGACCCGCGGAGACCCGGGGATCGACCGGATCTTCGGTGTCTTCGTCGATCGGAACCTCGTCGCGCTCGCCCGGTGCCGGCGCCATTCCGACGGGTACGAGGTGGACGCGGTCTTCACTCCGGAGCGATTCCGGGGTCGGGGATATGCCAGCCGGGTCGTCGGAGCCCTGGTCGAGGCCTGCCAGAACGAGGGGCTCTTCATGCACGCGGTCCATGGGCTCGAGGCGTTCTACGGTCGGTTCGGCTTCGTTTCGATCCCCGAAAGTCAGCTGCCGCCGACGATCCGGAGCCGGTACGCGTGGGCGACCGGGGACATGGCATCGGCCGGGGTGACGCCCATGCACCGGCCGGCAGGCTGGTTCGCCCGGGCCGGACGGGACGGTCAGGCATAAATATCCGGGCCAACCCACGCTCCGCCGGTAACGATGACACAATGGCGCTGTAGAGTCTGCGGTTATTCGTATGACACAGCGGCCGGCGAGCCGGCCACGACCACCCCGCCCGGAACCCGGTTCGTTGATCTCCCCCCAGACTGGCGATGCCCGATCTGCGGGGCCGGGACTGACGCCTTCGTGGAACAGGAGGACGAAACGGGGCCAGCAGGTGCGGGCGAGGGGACCGTCGCCGACCTGGTCGTTGCCGAGCTCGCGGCATTCGGCGTCCGCCATGTCTTCGGCGTTCCGGGGACGTCCTCCCTCGGACTCGTGGAGGCGGTCAGGCGCCACCCGGCGCTCGAGTATATCGTGGTCCGGCACGAGGGGAACGGCGCCATGGCCGCCTCGGCCTACTTCAAGCTGACCGGCCGGCCGGCGGCCTGCCTGACCATCGGTGGCCCGGGTGCAACGAACCTTGCGACGGGCCTGTATGACGCAAAGGAGGACCATGCGGCCGTGATAGCACTCGCGGGGCAGGTCGAGTTCCAGTACGCGGGGCCGGGTGGATTCCAGGAGATCGACCAGGACTTTTTTTTTCGACCGATCGCGGTCTACAACGCAACGATCCACGACCCGGCGAAGGCCGTGCAGATCACGACCACAGCACTCCGCAGCGCTCTCATTGCACGAGGCGTGGGACAGATCTCGGTCCCGAATAACATCCAGAAGGAGGTCTACTCGGCCCCGTTCTGCTCGGGGGCCGCCTGCCTGCCCCTCACGGGGATCGCCCCGCCCGCGGTCGCGCTCGACCGGGCCGTGGCCGCGATCGAGGAGGCGGAGCGGCCGGTCGTCCTCGCCGGCTGGGGGGCGCACCCCTATGGCCAGGCCGTCCTTGCGCTCGCCCGGCGACGCAGTGCCCCCATCCTGACCACATTCCGGGCCAAGGGACTCCTGCCTGAGGAGACGGAGCTCGTACTCGGGGTCCTCGGCGGCCTGGGGTCGCCCGAGGCCCGACGATACGCGGAAGAGGCCGACCTCCTCATCGCGCTCGGGGTCGGGTTCTCGAAACAGACGAATGTACCCCTCGACGTGCCGCTCGTCCAGGTCGACATCGACCCCCTGGTGCTGGGCAGGTCACCCCGGACGATCGGGGTCTGGGGGGACTGCGGGGTCGTGCTCGAACAGCTGCTTGCCCGGGTGCGCGGACACCCCGACCCGGCCCGTGAGGCGGCGATCGGGGTCCGCAAGGCCCGCTGGGCTGCTCAGCTCGCCGCCGAGGCGGTCGCCGAGGGACCGCCCCTCCGGCCGCCGTTCATCATGCAGCACCTCTCCGAGGTGCTGCCGCCGGACGCGGTGATCGGCCTCGACGTGGGCGAGAACGGCTGGTGGTTCGGGCGGAACTTCGTCTCGCGGGGCCAGCGGTTTGCCATGTCCGGGTATCTCGCGACCATGGGGTTCGGCTTTCCGGCCACGATCGCGGCAAAGCTCGCGTACCCGGACCGGCCGGCGGTCTGCATCACCGGTGACGGCGGTTTCGTGATGGCCATGGGGGATCTCGTCACCGCCGTCCGGCACGGCCTCTCCATGACCGTCTGCATCCTGAACAACCACCAGTATGGCATGATCCAGGTTGAACAGGCGGTCGAGGGGTACCCGAACTTCGGCACGGACCTCGTCAACCCGGACTTCGTCGCGTTCGCCCGGGCCTGCGGGGCTGAGGGGATTCGAGTCGAGGAACCGGCCGCGCTTCGGCCCGCGCTCGAGGCTGCACTCGCCTCGGACCGGGTCACGGTTCTCGACATTGAGACCGACCCGCGCCGTTCTCCATGACCTCGCCCGTCACGGTCTCAGGACTGGTCGCCGCCCATCGGTGCCCGCTTCGGTACTGGCACGAACTCGGGCGTGCCCCCACGGAGTCCGTCCGCTACGCGGTCGCGAAGCAGGTTGCCGCCCATCTTTGCGATGACCTGGACCCGGCCCGGGTCTGGGACGAGCTGACCTGCGTCCTCCCCGGGATCGACGCCGGGGCACGGGCCCTGGTCGAGGCGTGGACCGCTGCCTGCCAGGAGATCCGGCCGCCGCCGTTCGAGTTGAGAGATCGGGCCGTCCGGTCGGAGCGGCTTGGGCTCGTGGGCCAGGTGGACGGGGTCGCCCCGGACCTCTCCTCCTGCGCCGTCGTCCGGGCAGCGAACGCCCCGCCCTACGGGGTGACGAACGCCGATCGTGTTCGGGCCGCCGCGTATGCACTCTGCCTGGAGGAGGAGCGGGGCCGGGCCCTGGAGTCGGTGCACCTGGTCTACATCCCCTCGGGGACGGTGCGCCGCTACATCCCGCAGCCCCGGGACCGTCGGGCCGTGCTCCGGGCCCTCGAGGCCGCCCGACGGGTCCAGGAGGGGCGCCTTCCCCCCAGGCCGTCCGACGCCCCGTGCGACCGCTGCCCGCACGCGGTGGCCTGCGCCGGCGGGGCCCGGAGCGGCCGGTCGATCCTCTGACCGGCCCCTTCAGGCTCCGGTAAGGAGCGTCGTCGAGCGAATATATTCGCCGACCGGCTCCCGGCTGGTGCCGACCACCAGCCATCGCTCGTCGCCGTGCGCCTCCAGGACACCCGCCGCCTCGATCGCCTCGCCCCGGAGCGCCTGGCCCGCGTAGGTGTGGGTGAACGAGAGGACGCGGGAGACCGCGGGGTGGTCAACCTCGTAGATTGCCGGGACGTCGAAGGCGAGCGAGGCATCGGTGACGAGCGCCTCGATCCGCTCCGTGCCGAGGACCGGGCCCTTCGGCACCGGGCGGGGGTCGATCGAGGCGTGGTCACGGGTGAAGAGGAGGTCGAAGTAGGTCCCCCCCACCTGGCCCCGGTTCCATTTCCGGGCCTCGTGCCGCCGGAACTCCTCGTAGGAGAGTTCGGGGCGACGCTTCGCGTAGACCCGTCGCCAGAGGTCCTCCGAGAGGTCGTCCACCAGCCCCTCCCGGATTGCCACCGGCAACCGGGCCCGTGCCCGATCGAACGCGTCGCCATAGACGACGAGGTCGATGTCAGAGGCGGGCCCCTCGAGGCCGACAAGGAGCGAACCCGTGCAACCAGCGGTCCCCGGTTCGAGCTGGAGGGCGTCCGCGAGCCGCTGCACCCTCTCGTCGCGGGCGAGCACCTCTGGAAAGACCTCCACGGGCCGATGAACGGTGACGATCTCATCGAGCGGTACCCGGCAGAGGAGGTCGAGGTAGGCAGGCTTCTCGGCGGCGACGCGGGCGAAGGCCTCGGCGAAGTCGAGCTTCCGGTACCGTACCCCGCTGTCGCGCCGGACACGGTCGCCCGCGGGGTCCGGGACATACCGGAGGACGCACCCCGCCCGGTCCTCGTTGTCGTAGGCGGCGACCGCGTAGAGCCACCCGTCCCGGTCCTCGACGAAGTCTCGAAGCCGGAGCGGCTGGCTCATCGCCCCCTCAAAAAAGCGACCGCTTCGTCCAGGCCCGTGCCCGGGCGGACGATCGTTCGGTTCACCAGGTCGACCACGGTGGATGGAGTCCCGGGAAGCCGGCCCGCGTCGATCGTGTAGTCGCGGTAGCAGTGGACGTCGTTGATCGTCGCCGGATCGGGGGCGCCGTGGGTGTTGGCCGACGTCGCCGTGATCGGGGCATCGAACCGCTTCAGGAGCTCGGTGGCGATCGGGTGGACCGGCAGTCGGATGCCGATCAGGCCGGTGCCGCAGTGGAGCTGGGTGGGCAGGAGCGGACGGGCCTCGACCAGGATCGTGTACGGCCCGGGGAGGAACCGCTCGATGAACTCCTCGGCCATGGGGGTGAGCCGGGCGACAGCGGCGAGCATCTCGACATCGGCGACCGCGATCGAGACGGGCTGTGAGAAGGGGCGGTGCTTGGAGTCGTAGACCGAGCGGATCGCCTCGTCCGAGAGGGCGTCGGCCCCCAGGCCATAAATGGTCTCAGTTGGGTAGACCACCAGGCCATCGTGCATCAGCACCTGGACGGCCCGCTCCACCTGGTCCATCACGCCACCTCGACCAGAGCCGGGAAACCGGGCATCAGAACCGCCTCCCCCTCACCCGCTCGATGTTGAACCGCGCCTTGCATGAGACGTGCATCACTGCGAAGACGCCAGCCTGGATCGGGTCGGTCACCACCAGGTCCGCGTGCTCGGGGACGCTGCCGGCCATGTTCAGAGCGATCACGGGGATCCCGGCCTCCTTGACCCGCTCCACGGCGACCGAGACCTCGCCACCCATCAGGGAGCCGGCCAGGACCAGGATCGAGGCCCGGGGCAGGCGTGCCACCGCGTCCACGGCGACCGCCAGGCTCTCCTCCCCGACGAGCGGGATCGTATCGACCGAGATACGCTCGCCGCGGATGTTGTGCCGGTCCGCCTCGTTCACGGCGCCGAGCGCGACCTGGGCGACCTGTGCCCCGCCGCCGATGATGATCACGCGCGAACCATAGATCATGGAGAACGGGTCGCACGCGGTCGCCGAGCAGACGGACGGCACCCGGCAGAGGTCGGCGATCAGGGACCCGGGGTCGATCGCCTCCTCGTACTCGAAATAGAGCTCGCCCAGGCCCGCCATTGGGCCTGAATCGAAGGTCTCGTGGTGGATCATCAGGATGTTGGCACCGTGATCAGCCACCACCGTCGCGATGTCCCGTAGCACCCCCTTCTGGTTCTCCGCGATCAGGCGGATGGCGTGGAGCGGCGCGTCCCCATCGGTCATTTCACGATCAGGTGGACAGGGATCGGCATTCAGGCTTGTGGTGGAGAACGGAAAAAAATTGGGAGAAGAGGGGGTAGGGTTTCAGGCCAGCGTCACCCGGTCTTCTGCCGGTGCGGCACTGTCGTAGAGGAGGGCGACGTAGCGGGCAGTGAAGATCGAGAGCGCCGGTGAGAGGGCGACAAAGAGGATGAACCCGATGCCGAGCGTCAGCACCCCGACGAGCATCATCACGAAGACGAACGCCAGGATAGCGATGTAAAGCGCGATCAGCGCGATGATGTAGGACCCCCACCCAATCCGGCCAATATGGTCGAGGATCGCCCCGAAGTTGAACGCCTCGCCGAACGAGTCAGTGCGGGCGAACCGCACCGAGCCGATGAGCGAGACGAGCGAGATCAATAGCGAGAGGACAAGCTGAACGAGCGAGAGCGCGGCGAAAATGAGCATGGCAGCGCCCCCTGCTGTCCCGTCGATCGAACCCTCCGGGCCGGAGACGACGGAGACGGGGACGAAGAACGCCAGGTTGAGCGCGATCGAGATGATGATCACCGGGATCGCGTACACGAACTGGACGACGAAGAGCTTGATCCCGTCGATAAAGACCTGGACCCAGTCCTGGGGGTCGGGCGGTGTCCTCTCGCCACGGTAGATGAGGAACGTGTATCCAAGCATGATCGGGAAGATGATCGTCCCGACCAGCAGTATCAGCCAGCGGAGCCATTTGCCAAGGAGCGCCGCCTTCGTGTACTCGAAGGCGTCGCCGAGCGTCGTGCCGATCTCCATCGATAGAAACCTCGTGAGAACTCTCGACGAACGACTACTTGAGGGTGACGAAAAACGCCTCGGAAAAAAGGAGGATCAGTTCGGCGCCGTGACGCTGTCGTAGATCTGCGTGATGTACCGGGACGCGAAGATCGAGAAAGCCGGCGCCAGGATGATCGTCAGGATCCAGCCGAGGATCGGGATCACCCCAAGGACTGCGTTCACCACACCGATGACCACCATCAGGATCACCAGGGCGATCACGTAGGGCCCCCAGCCGATTCGGCCGATGTGCTCAAGGATTGCCCGGAAGTTGAACGCCTCGCCGAACGAGTCCGTGCGGGCGAACCGAACACCTGAGATCGTTGAGAAGAGCGCGATGATGATCGCGACCACGAACATGATCAGGCCGCCGACAAACAGTCCGCCCGCCCCCGCCGCAGCGGCCGCATCGGATCCGGACATCAGCAGGGCGGCAGAGCTGCCCATGAAGATTACGCCGACGATGATCAGTGGGATCGCCCAGATCAGCTGGACGATGAAGAGCTTGATCCCGTCCACGAAGAGCCCGACCAGGTCGTCTGTCTCGGGGGGCGTCCGGGCGCCGCGGTAGATCCGGAGCCCGTAGCCCGCCAGGATCGGGAAGATGATCGTCCCGATGATCAGGATCAGCCACCGCATGTAGTTATCGAGGAGCGCCGCCTTGACATAATCAAGGGCGTCGCCGAGCATCGTGCCATAGTCCATTTGAGAGTCGCCTCACCAGATCGTAGACTACAAAGTATTTATAGGATGATTATCAGCCTCCCACCCTGGGTTGAAAACCTGAGACACTTCTACGCCAAGTTTCAGAAAAAGGGAGTGAGAATCGTTGTCGTCGGAGAGTCAACGCCAGCCGCTTTTATCCAGAGAAACCGCCCACCCGTACTCATGACCGGCCCGATCAACCTCGGGGAACGGACAGACGAGCTCCGCCGCCGGCTCGCCGACCATGGCTACCACTCCTCGGAGCCGGTCTCGATACAGCACGGGTCCCAGTTCCGGGTCGGTGATGGGGGCGTGGTCCGGGTCTACGCCCGGAAGGATGGTCGGGTCACCGTCGACGCCTCCCAGGTCCGCGACCCCGCCCTTCGCCTCCTGGTGCAGGGTTCCGCTGCGGCCGTGGGGGGCAGGTCGGCCGCCGGCCTGCTCGAACGCTGGCCCCAGGTGGGGGCCGACGAGTCGGGCAAGGGCGACTACTTCGGCCCCCTGGTCGCGGCGGCGGTCCGGGTCGACGCGTTCGAGGCGGCAGGACTCGCCGCCCGGGGTGTACGAGACTCCAAGACCGTTCCCGATGGGGAGGTTGAACGGCTCGCCGCGATGATCGCCCGGGAGTGTGACACCTCGGTCGAGGTGCTGATGCCGGTTGAATACAACGCCCGGTACGCCGAGTTCGCAGCCCGGGGCCGGAACCTGAACGACCTCCTCGCCAGCCTCCATGCGGCCGCGATCGGGCGAGTCGTCTCCGGGGGACCGGTCGGTGTCGTGGTCGTCGACCGGTTCTCGGCGACGCCCCGGATCGAGGCGGCGCTCGCCGCGTGCTGTTCGGGCGTTCCGGTCCTGACCGAGGTCGGGGCCGAGGAGCGGACCGCGGTCGCGGCTGCTTCATGCCTCGCCCGCGCCCACTTCCTGGATGGGCTGGCCACGCTCTCGGCGGAGGTCGGGGTCACCCTTCCGAAGGGGGGGTCCTCGCCGGCCGTCCTCCGGGCGGGCAGGCAGCTGGTCGAGCGGTCGGGACCAGGCGCTCTCGCACGGGTGGCAAAAATCCATTTCCGAACGACTGCCCGGGTGTGGAAGGGCTGATATACCGGCACGACGAGAGAGAAGCCGGGGAACCACCAATGGATCGCTTCGAGGCCTTCACGGCCGCAAACCGCGGGCAGAAGCCCGCGGCCCGCGGTGCCGAACTGGAGCGGCTTGCCGCACAGTGCGGATGCCCGGACTGCCCGACCTACAACGACTGTAGTGAAGGGGCGGGCGAACGCCTGTACTGCCTGGTCGGCCGCTCTTTTGGCTGTATGAACGAGAACCTCGGGTGCGTCTGCGACCGGTGCCCGGTTCGCAGTGCCCTCGACCTCGAGTTCACGGAGTTCTGTAATCAGGGGCCCGAGGCCGCCCGGCGGTACGAACGCACCCTCCCATGACGGTGCGAGAGCCCGGCGATCACGACGACCGCCGGAGGCCTCTCTCGCACCTGATCGGCCTCGCCGTCTACCTGGTGGTCCTGGGCGTCCTCTCCCTGCTCGCGAACGCGTACCCAGGATCCACCTGGGCCGGGCTCGTCGCGTTCCTCATCGCCACGGTCTGGGTGGTGGTCGCCCTCACCGTCGCGAACCTGTTGGCCGATCTGGTGCTCGGTCTGCCGTTCCCGGTGAACCTGCCAGGCGTCCTCATCCGGGCCCTTGCCGCCGCCGGCTCCGCCTGGTACGTCGTCCAGCTCCTCCTGGAGGTCGACCGGCTCTTCGGCCTCGGTCTCTTCGTGCCCCTCGCGCCCCTCGCCCCGCTCCTCTATGCGGCCGTCTTCGTCCTGGTGCTCGTCGGCGAGACGATTCGCCTCTTCACGCCCCGAACTCGAGCCGGCTGAATCCCACGCTCGGGTCCGCGTGCCGCCGTGCCTCGAGGAGGAGCTCGAAGATGACCACCTCGACCGTCGCATAGACCCCGGCCCGCTCCCGGAGACAGCCGATCGAGGTCGCGCCGGCCCTTCCTGCCGCCGCGTGGAGATGGAGGACCGGCCGACCCTCTTCGCGAAGGAGCGTGCCCGCCCCGAGAAGCTCGCGCCCGTCCTCGAAGGCGGAGAAGACCGGGACCGGGGGGAGGTCGCGGGTCGTCGGCCCCTCGGCCATCCGACCGTCGGCGAGCGCCCCCAGGACGAGGACAGCGCCGACCTCGATCGCCTCAGCGTCCGCAAGCCCGACGAGCGCGGCGAGCAGGTCCTCTCCGTGATCAACGCGAGCAACAAAGACCCGTCCGAGCGTGCCCGAGGTGTAGTCCATGGGGAGCGTGGGCCGGCCCGTGGCTTAATCCTCATCGTGAGATGGCACGAAGAGGACCTTGTCGACCCGGTTCCCGTCCATATCCACGACTTCGAACCCGTACCCGTCCCAGCTGAACCGATCGCCCGTCACCGGCGTCCGCTCCAGGTGCATCATCACGAACCCGCCAAGGGTCTGGTAGTACCCGCGGTCCTCGTCGGGAAGGGGCGGGAGGTCAAACCGGTCGCGGAACTCCGCCACGGGGAGAAGACCGTCCAGGAGCCAGGTCCCATCCTCCCGCTGGACCGCCCCGGGCTCCTCCTCGTACTGGTCCGGGAGGGTGCCGACGATCGCCTCGAGCAGGTCATGGAGCGTAAGGAGGCCCTCGACCGAGCCGTACTCATCGGTGACGAGCGCGACGTGAGTCGTCGCCCCGCGGAACTGCTCCATCACCTTCAGGGCCGGAAGAGACTCGGGCAGGTAGAGCGGCTCGAAGAGCACGGGCCCGATCTCGATCGGACCGCGTGCACCAGCGGTCGACGCCCAGAGCGCCTGGACCGAGACCATGCCCTCGATGTGGTCGAGATCGCCCCGAAAGACCGGAAAGTAGGAATGGCCCGCCTCGCGCATCCGCTCGAGGTTCTCCTCAAGCGGATCGTCCAGGTCGATCCCGACGATCTCGTGACGGGGGGTCATCAGGGAGGCGACCCGGCGGTCCGAAAGCCGGAAGACGCGGTCCACCAGCTCCTGCTCCTCCTCGTCGAAGACGCCAGCGCTCGTCCCCTCCTCGAGCATCATCCGGACCTCCTCCTCGGTCACGATCACACCGGCCTGCTCGCGGACTCCGATCAGCCGAAGGACCAGCTCGGTGGAGGCGGAGAGAACCCGAACAAGTGGAGCCGCAACGACCGAGAGGAGGCGCATGGGCCGCGCGATCCGAGCGGCAATCGGCTCGGGATCGGAGAGTGCGAGCCTTTTTGGGACGATCTCGCCGATCACCAGGGTGAGGTAGGTGATCATCATCACGACGAGGGCGAGCGCGAGCGTGGAGGCGTAGGGCGCGAGGGGCGGCACCCGGGCGATCACCTCCGCCAGGTTCGAAGCGAACGCGGCCCCACCGTACGCACCCGAGAGGACCCCGATCACGGTGATCCCGATCTGAACCGTCGAGAGGAACCGGTTCGGCTCCGCGGCGAGGTCAAGAGCGGCCGCGGCACCGGTGTTGCCCTCCTCCGCGAGGGCCTGGAGCCGGTGGCGTCGGGCCGAGACGATCGCGAACTCGGACATCGAGAAGAGGCCGTTCGCCAGGATCAGGAGACCGATCACGGCGGCCTCGACAACTCCAGCGATCGCTAACGCCCCCCGGCCCGCGCCGTCACAGTGCAGATGATGTGGACGTCACCGATAATAAGGTTTCCAG
>CAYLUL010000026.1:0-18172 GCA_964386835.1 uncultured Methanospirillum sp. | reverse complement strand
GACCCGGTCGACCACGACGAGGGCCGCCGGCATCACGACGATCGCCCCGATCAGGCTGAACAGGACCGCGATCACGGTCGTGATGCCGAAGTTGGAGATCATCGGGAAAGTGGAGATGCAGAGGGCTGAGAATCCGAAGGCCGTCGCGAGGCCGGAGACGGTGATCGCGCGCCCGATCTTCTGGACCGAGTGCTCGATCGCGGCGAAGACATCCGCTGTCTTCTCCCGTTCCTCAAGGAACCGCTCGAGGACCAGGATCGTGTACTCGGCGGCGACTCCGATCGTCATCGACCCGAGGGTGGCCGTGAGCGGGGTGTAGTCGATCCCGAGCACGGTCATCGCAACCGCGTTCCAGCCGACCACCGCGACGATCGGGATCAGGGGTGTCGCCGCATCGATCTTGCGGTAGACACCGAGGAGGACCGCGAGGACGAGCATGAAGCCCAGCAGGGTCATCCGGTCCTTGTTGTCGGCGATGTCGCCGATCAGCTTGGTGAAGAGCGCGAAGGAGCCCGTGGGCTGGGCGGCGATCCCCGCGGGAGGGGTGATGAACGCAAGCTCATCCTCGAGCTGCGTCTTGAGGTCAGCCTGGGCGGGGACGCTCATCTCGGTCGAGGTGAACGCGATCTGCGCCGTGCCGTGCCCCGAGAGGTACTGGGCCTTCGTCGCCGCTGGAATGGCAGCGAGGACACCGCGGAGCTCGGCCTCCGTCGACGGGAGTCGCCCGCCGTTGTACTGGACCACGAGGTCGGCGATGCTGGCCGACCCGGTCAGGAGGGACGAGTGGTGCCCGAGGGCGTACTCTTCGAACTCGAGCATCCAGGCGAGCGAGTCAAGGCTATCGACCGCGTCGCCGCGGACGAGGATCGGGATCGATTCGGTCGAGCCCATCGTCCGTGTCGCCTTCTCCATCAGGACGAGCGCCGGCATGTCCTGGGGGACAAAGGTGTCCTCATCCGTGGAGATCGGGATGTGCGGGTCGAGCGCGACGCCGACAAGGGCGACCACGCCAACGACCGCCAGAAGGGGAAGCGGGTTCTTCGCGATTCGGACCGAGAAGGTGCCGAGGAACCGGTCGAAACCGGTCGCTTCGTGGACCTCCTGGTGCACGCCCTTCGGCGTGTAGTTCACGAGGCGGGCGAAGACCGGGATCGCGATCAGCGAGACCACGTAACAGGTCGCGATCCCGATGATCGAGACGAGAGCGAACCCGCCGATCATCGGAAGGGGCGAGAGGAAGAGCGCGGCAAAGCCCATCGCAGTCGCGAACATCGCATAGAAGACGGCGGGGCCCGTGTTCTCCATCGTGTCCCTCACCGCGTCCGCGAGGGAGCCCTTCCGCGACTCCTCCTCCAGACGTGACTGGAACTGGATCGCGTAGTCGATACCGAGCCCGATCAGGATCGGGAAGGCGCCGATCGCGGCCATCGTGATCTTGATCCCGACGAGACCCATGACCCCGAAGGTGATGATCAGGCCCATTGCGACGATCAGGACCGGGAGGAAACGGTGGTTGACGTACCCGAAGAGGAGGCCCATCACGACGATCATCAGGAGCATCGCCACCCCGATCAGGGTACCGGTCGAGGTTCCCATCTCGTCTCCCATCTGCTCTGAGAAGGCGGTCGACCCGGTCACCGAGACGGTCGTCCCCGGCGGAACCCTGGTGTTCGCCACGAGCGACTGGACGTTGTGAAGCACAGACGTCGCCTTCTCGTCCGAGAGCCCGGTGTCGAGGGTGACGAGGACCATCGTGAAGGTGTTGGAAGGAACGTACCGCTCGAGCATGCTCGCGGGGATCGCGCCCTTGATCGCGATCACCTCGGCGGCTGACGTCGGGATCGCTCCGCCGTTCGCCTGCTTGATCAGGTCGGCGATCGACGAGACGGACCGGATGTCCGCCTGCGCACGGACGTCCTGCGACATCCTATCGAGGAACTGGAGCTCGGCCACGCCGGTCGAGTCGTCAGTCTCGACGAGCAGGATGATGACATCGGAGCTGAAGGTCGAGACGTATGTTTCGTAGTTCTGCCCGAACGGGGTGTTCTTATCGAGATAGCCGGCCGTACCGGTCTCCATGGAGATCTGGGTCATCCCGTAGAGTGAGACGAGAAGTACGGCGACAAGGAGACCTGCCACTACCCTGGGGTGGCCGTTCACCAGCTGGGCGAGAAGCGTGAAGGGGGATCTCATGAGACCTCCGAAGGTGCGAACGGGTGGCCGGCGTTCGAGAGCCGGCCAGCCGTTCACTCTAGGCCGAACCCTTCTGACGGCGGTAGGCGAGGTATCCCCCACCGATGACCAGGGCAGCGATGAGCGCGAGCACGAACGGAGAGGTGAGCAGGTCTACCAGGCCCCCGGACTCGGTGACGGTGACAGGCACTTTCATGGTCGTGGAGATCTGGGAGTTGTCGAGGGCGTCCCGGTACCGGATCTCGGAATCGAGGGCGTACTCCTTGACAGTGGCCGAGGCGGCCGCTGCAACCTCGAAGCGGGCGGTCTTCTCCTCACCCGGCGCCATGTCGCCGAGATAGGCCGTGTCATCGGAGCAGGTGAACGGGTCGACCGCGGAGAGGCGAGCCTGGGCGGCCCGTACGGTGGCGGCACCGGCGTTCCGGTAGACGACCTCGAGGACCTTCTTTCCGCCGGCCTTGATCGAGGGGGCCTCGGAAACAACCGAGAACGAGATCTTGCCGCCGACCGGGACGCCGAGCGTCTGGAGCCGGCTGGTGCGGTTGATCCCATCACCATCATTGTAGGCGACAACGAGGTCGACCGGGTAGGACTGGGCGGCCGCTTCGGACGAGACTGCGACCTTGTACCGGACCTGGACGGTCTCGCCGGGCTCGAAGTCGCCGAGATAGATCGAGCTGTCGACCGGGGTGATCGGGGACTGGCCGTTGCGGACGATCTTGACGACCGCATCCCTGCCGTGTTCGGCCCCGGTGTTGGTGATCGTCAGATTGAGGTATCCTTCGGTCCCGACATTCAGCGCCTCTGCCGTCACATTCGTGACCACCACGACAATCTCGGGCTTGACCACGATCGTCACCGGGAGCGTTGCGTGGACGTCGCGATAGGAGTAGGTAATCGAGTCCCCGCCGATCTGCTCGGCGGAAGAGAGGTAGGTATAGGTCGTGGAGAGCGGCAGCGTATAGGTGCCCGAAGCGAGTTTCGCAGGGATGCGAATGTTGAATGTTGCCTTTCCTGCTGCGCCCCCGAGGATATCGCCGATCATCTGGGGGTCAGTCTCGACCGTGATTCCCGAGGCGCCACCGAGACCCGCGGTCACTGACTTGGCCGTGTTCGGCAGGTCAGTCCGATCAACGATCGTCGACCCGACCACCTTGGAGTCGATCAGGCCACTGTTCTGCACGATCACGTTCAGCGGGACGGTCTGTCCGGCCGATACCTCGCTCGAGCCGGCGACCGATGCAGAGAGCACCGGGCCTCCGGAGGTCATCTTCGCTCCGGCAGACGCCGGGGAGGCGATCAGGCAGACCAGCACCAGGCCGACGGCCAGGGGTCCGATCAGGTTGTGTAGGAGTTCGCGAATCTGCATTTTGAGTGCTCCTCGTATGCCTGTATACAAAACACCTAATCATATTTAAACATTTTTTTCATTGGTTACACTCAAAGGATACCCAGTGGGGCGCCCATATCGGGCACCCATGAAGCATACCATTAAATACAGTTCTGACGCACCACCTAGAGAGATGGCCGGGATCGATACTGAGCTCACCCGAATCAGGGAGATCCTCCGGGAACATCGGCAGGGGATGTCCGTCACGGAGATCGCCCGGTTGCTGGAGAAGAACAAGCATTCGGTCGGTCGGTACCTGGATGTCCTCCGCGCCTCGGGCCAGGTGGAGATGCGGGCATTCGGCATGGCAAAGGTCTTCACTCTTGCCAAGCGACTCCCCCTCGCCTCGATGCTCTCGATCACCACGGAGCCGATCCTGGTGCTCGACGAGGAGCGACGCGTAACCGAGGCGAACGATGCGGCCGTCGAACTGATCGGTCTCGCGCGCGAACGTATGCTCGGGCAGCGCCTCAAGCACCTGTCCGCTCCTGATCCCCGGATCCTGGACCTCGTCGGACATCTCGACCAGGCGGCGGTGGATGGCGGTGCGGCCCACGACGAGATTCACCTGGAGGGCGAGGACGAGCGCTGGTACTGGTGTCGTGTCGTTCCGATGGTCTTCGAACAGGGCGAGCAGGGGACGGTGGTGATCCTCGGGGACATCACCGAGCACCGCCGGGCGGAGATCGCCCTCACCGAGTCTGAGGCCCTCTTTCGGGGACTGGCCGAGAATGTTCAGGACGGGATCCTGATCGCGAGGGACCAGGAGATCGTCTTCATGAATCGGCGGGCGACTGAGATCCTGGGGTACACGAAAGAGGAGCTTGGCGCCCTCCACCCGTTCGCGTTCATCGCACCCGGGGAGAGCGAACGCGTCCGAGCACTCTTCGAGCGGCACCTCAAAACCGGAGAGGTGCCCGACGAGTTCCGGTTCTGGGCGCGGCACAAGGACGAAACGGACCGGTATCTTCGAGCCCGGTTCACCGTGGTCAGGAGCGAGGGGCGGCTCAACAAGTACATCATGCTGACCGACGAGACGGAAGCGCGGATGGCCGAGGAGGAGCTGCAGAAGCAGTCACTCTTCGTCCGCCACTTCATGAACGAGTTTCCGCACCCCATCTATGCGATCGACCGGAACGGTGTCTTCGTCGAGTGCAACCAGGCGTTCGCGGCGATGGTCGAGCGGGAGCGGAGTGCGGTCATCGGATTCCGGGTGATTGACCTTGTCCCGTCCGATGAGATGACCGTGTTCGTCGCGACGGACCACGACGTCTTTGACCGGGCCGGCGAGTCGCTCTACTGCACGACCCTGAGATCGAGAGGGGGCGCCCGACATGTGCTCGTCCGCAAGATGGTGCTCAGGGCTGGGGCTGAAGGCGGGCTTGTCCTGGTCGGCGTGATCATCGACCCCCCCGATATCCCCGGCTTCTGCTAATTATTTTACAACAATGTATAAATATATACATCGTACATCAAATGTACAATGTCGTACACTAATGAGCATAATTTTTCACAGAGGGATGCATCATGCCCCGGGAATTGAGCGACGCCGACCGGCTCAACTCCCTCATCGAGGGGCTTGTCGAGCCGCGGTTCGTCCCATTTTTCCGGTCGATGCCGCTTCAAGGGCGGTCTCCCGTGCGCCTCTACGAAGCGCTCCGAGAGAGAACCGGCTTCCTCCTCGAGTCGGTCGAAGGCCCGGGAGAGCAGGCCCGGTATTCCTGCGTGGGCCCCGACCCCCGGCTCACGGTCGAGTTGTTCGGGGACGGGCTCCGGCTCTCCGGTGACCCGGGACTGGTGGAGCTCGCCGACGGGGTGGAGGGAGACAGCGTCGCCGGGACCCTCCGCGCGCTCCTCGCCCGGTTCAGGGCGGTGAATCACCCCGCCCCCCGCTTCGCCGTCGGGTTCGTCGGTTCATTTACCTACGAGTTCGCGACCTCGCTCCACCAGGATTCGCCGGTCGGCCCGCGCCGCACCCCTGAAGGCCCGCTCGCCAGGCTGCACCTGGCCGAAGACCGGCTGGTCATCGACCACGCAGGCAAGACCTGCTATTTCGTCTCCGCGCCTCCTGTGCACCCCGGGGACGACCCCGATGCGGTCGTGGGCGGGATCGATCGGCGCCTGGCACGCCTCCAGGCCGCTGTCGAAGCGGTCAGCCCCGGAGAGCCGGAGCCGCCCGAAGCGCCCACCCACATCACTCCGGTCGGCGCCCCCCCTGACCGGGTCGGCTTCGAGCGAGCGGTTACAACCGCGATCGAGCACGTGCATGCGGGGGACTGCCTCCAGGTCGTGGTCTCCCGCCGGATCGACCTGCCCTTCGCGGGTGATCCGGTGACTGTCTACCGGGCGCTCCGTGCGGGGACCCCGGGCCCGTACCTCTACCTGATCGAGGAAGAGGACCGGACGATCGTCGGCTCGAGCCCGGAGATGCTCATCCAGGTGGAGGGGCGCCGTGTCACGACCGTGCCGATCGCCGGCACCCGTCCACGCGGACACGACCGGGCAGAGGACGAGCGACTCGCTGCGGAACTCCTTGCCGATCCGAAAGAGCGGGCGGAGCACCTGATGCTCGTGGACCTCGCCCGGAGCGACCTTGGGCGGGTCTGCGAGGTGGGGACCGTGAAGGTCGAGAGGTTCATGGCCATCGAGCGGTACTCCTCTGTCCAGCACCTGGTCTCGACCGTCACCGGTCTTCTTCGGGACGACCTGGACCAGGTGGACGCCCTCGCCGCTGTCTATCCGGCTGGCACGGTTTCGGGGGCCCCGCGCCTTCGGGCGATGGAACTGGTCGAGGCCCTCGAGACCGAACCGCGCGGCGTCTATGCCGGGGCGATCGGACACCTCGACCTGCGAGGGACGATGGACCTGGCGATCGCGATACGGACTGCCGTCATCCGGGAGGGGACCGCATCTGTCCAGGTCGGAGCCGGCATCGTCGCGGACTCGGTGCCGGCCCTCGAGTACGCCGAGACCGAGGCGAAGGCGTTCGGCATCATGCGAGCGCTCGCGGCCGGTGCCGGGGGTGCAGTATGAAGGTCCTCGTCCTCGACGCCTTCGATTCGTTCACCCACAACCTCTGCCAGCAGCTCGGAGGGCTCGGGGCCCGGGTGACGGTGCTCACTGCAGACGCCTCCCTTGATGACGTCACCTCGGTCCCCTGCGACCGGATCGTCCTCTCGCCCGGACCCGGCGGACCCGCATCGGTTCCCCTCTTTCGAGAGGTATTGAAAGCGGTCTCCTGCCGGGTCCCCACCCTCGGGATCTGCCTCGGTCACCAGGCGATCTGCGCCACCTTCGGTGGAAGGATCGTCCGGGCGCCGGTCGTGGTGCACGGAAAAGAGGCGACCATCGTTCACGACGGCAGGAGCATCTACTCCGGACTTCGCTCGCCGATCACGGCCGTTCGGTACCACTCGCTCGTCGCGGACGAGGCATCCCTGCCTTCCGAACTCGAGGTGACGTCACGGGCGGTCGAGGACGGGACCGTCATGGGCGTGCGCCACCGGGAGTTCCCGATCGAGGGGGTCCAGTTCCACCCTGAGTCGTTCCTGACCCGGGACGGAGATGCCCTGCTCCGCCGCTTTCTTGATGGAGGAGGGGTGGCGTCGTGATCCGGGATGCGATCGCGGTGGCCGTCAGGGGCCATGAGCTCCCTCCCGAGCTGGCCGCAGGGGCCATGCGGAGCGTGATGCACGGGGAGGTGACGGATGGCCAGCTCGGCGGGCTCCTGGCAGCCCTCCGCACCCGGGGTGAGACCGCGTCCGAGATCGCCGCCTTCGCTCGGGCGATGGGAGAGGTCGCCCGCACCGTCCGGTTACCCACATCTGGCCCCCTCGTCGACACCTGCGGGACTGGCGGAGACGGCTCGAGGAGCCTCAACATCTCGACCGCTGCCGCCCTGGTGGCGGCCGGTGCCGGGGTCGCCATCGCGAAGCACGGCAACCGCGCCGTCTCCTCCGGTTGCGGGTCCGCCGATCTCCTCGAAGCCCTCGGTGTGCGGCTCCCCGTCATGCCCGGTGACGAGGCGCGGGTGATGGCAGAGGCGGGGATCGTCTACCTTCACGCCCCAGCCCACCATCCCGCCATGCGGTACGCAGCCGCGGTCCGGCGGGAGATCGGGATCCGGACCATCTTCAACGTCCTCGGACCGCTCCTGAACCCGGCGCAGGCGGACGCCCAGCTCCTCGGGGTCTACGACCCCGCGCTCGTCATCCCCGTTGCGGGGGCGCTCGCCACCCTCGGCCGTGAGCGGGCCTGGGTGGTCCACGGGTCCGGACTCGACGAGCTGACCACGACCGGGGAGAGCACGGTCTCCGAACTCGACCGGGGAGCGATCAAGACCTTCACGATCACGCCCGAGGAGCTCGGGCTCTCGCGGGTGCCGGTGGCGGCACTGCGGGGAGGAGGGCCGGCCGAGAACGCAAGAAAAGTCCTGGAGGTGCTCGACGGGGCCGATGGACCGGCCCGGGATGTCGTCCTCCTGAATGCGGCCGCGGCGATCCTGCTCGGCGGTCGGGCCCGTGATCTCGCCGGCGGGTTTGCCGCGGCCGAACGCGCCGTGGAGCAGGGGGCGGCCCTCGACCGGCTCGAACGGCTGGTCCGCGCGACAGGAGGCGTGCCGTGTTTCTCGACGACGTGATCCGGGCCGCCCGGGCGAGGAGTGCGACTCTCATGTATGATTATGATCCGGGCACCGTTCCCCCGGTCCGCTCGCTCGAAAAGGCGATCCGGACCTGCCCCAGTCCCCATGCCGTCATCGCGGAGATCAAGCCGGCATCCCCAACCCTGGGCCGGATCCGGGATGTCCGTGACCACGGCGCCCTCGCCCGCGAGCTCGCCGGCGCCGGGGCCTGTTCACTCTCGGTCCTGACCGAACCTGCATTCTTCGGCGGCGCTCCCGACCGGCTCAATGAGGTCCGAACGCAGGTCGACATCCCGGTCCTCCGGAAGGACTTCATCGTCGATGAGCGGCAGCTGGCCGAGACCCGAGCGCTCGGAGGTGATGCGGTCCTCCTGATCGCCCGGATCCTCGGAGATCGGCTCGGCGGGTTCGTCGACCGCTCCCTCGCACTGGGTCTCGAGCCGCTCGTCGAGGTCCGGACCGAGCGCGAGATCGTCCAGGCGCTCGCCACCGACGCAGTGCTGATCGGGGTGAACAACCGCGACCTCGAGACCCTGCGGGTCGACCTCGCCACCACGGCACGGCTCGGCCCGCGCCTCCGGGCGGAGGACCGAACCGTGGTCTCGATGAGCGGTGTCAGCTCGCTCGCTGATCTCTGCCGCCTCGCCCCCGACTGCGACGCCGTGCTGATCGGGACCGCCCTGATGCGGTCGGAATCCCCGGCGCGGGCCCTGCGGGAGCTCTGTTTCGCATGACCCGCCGCGGCCAATTCGGTTTTTTCGGAGGCCAGTACCTCCCCGAGTCGC
Organism: uncultured Methanospirillum sp.; assembly: GCA_964386835.1. Taxonomy (GTDB): domain Archaea; phylum Halobacteriota; class Methanomicrobia; order Methanomicrobiales; family Methanospirillaceae; genus UBA288. Next base: position 9,162 of record CAYLUL010000026.1, on the reverse strand, counting down.
TGATGGAGGCGGTGATCGAGCTCGAGGCCGGGTACGAACGGTTCCGCGAGGACCGGACCGCCCAGCGCGAGCTCGACCGGCACCTAGCCGAGTTCGCCGGGCGTCCCACACCGCTCACCTTTGCACCCCGGCTCTCGGAGGACCTGGGCTGCCGTGTCTACCTCAAGCGCGAAGACCTGCTCCACGGCGGGGCGCACAAGTTGAACAACACGCTCGGCCAGGCCCTGCTCGCCCGGCACATGGGTCGGACCCGGCTCATCGCCGAGACCGGGGCAGGCCAGCACGGGGTCGCGACCGCGATCGTGGGGGCGGCGCTCGGGCTTCCAGTCGAGGTCTACATGGGAGCAACCGACATCGAGCGTCAGCGGCTCAATGTCTTCCGCATGGAACTGCTCGGTGCCGAGGTCCATTCGGTGGCGTCCGGGACCCGGACGTTAAAGGACGCGATCAACGCCGCGCTCCGCGACTGGGCTGCCTCGTCGGAGAGCACGCACTACCTCCTCGGGACCGCTGCGGGACCCCACCCGTACCCGACCATGGTCCGGGACTTCCAGTCCGTGATCGGGACCGAGCTGCGCGCCCAGTGCCTCGCCACCGAAGGGCGCCTGCCAGACCTCCTGGTGGCCTGCATCGGCGGAGGGTCGAACGCGATCGGGACCTTCGCCCCGTCCCTCGCCGACCCCGGCATCCGGATGCTCGGCGTTGAGGCGGGCGGCGCCGGGCTCTCGACCGACCATCACGGCGCGACCCTCTCCTGTGGGTCCCCTGGCGTGCTCCACGGCGCGCTCTCCTACCTGCTCCAGGACCCGGAGGGCCAGGTCGCGGAGACCCACTCTGTCGCGGCCGGGCTCGACTACCCGGGCGTGGGCCCCGAGCTCGCGGACCTTCGGGAACGCGGGCTGATCGACTGCACCACCGTCACCGACGACGAGGCGGTCGAGTCGCTCGGGTACCTGGCGAGGCGGGAGGGGATTATCCCGGCGCTCGAGTCGGCCCACGCAATCGCCGGGGCCCGGCAACACGCCGGGAGCCTCGCCCAGGACGAGATCATGGTGATCACCATCTCGGGGCGCGGCGATAAGGACATGTACGACCTCGCGCGGCGACGGGGGGTGGCGGTATGAGCCAGCTCTCGGACGCCTTCCGGCGACGGACGCATCCCCTCCTGATCGCGTTCATCGTCGCCGGGGATCCCACGCCGGAGACCTCGGTGCGTATCGCCGTGACACTGGCTGCCGCCGGCGCCGATGTCCTCGAGCTCGGCATGCCCTTCTCCGATCCCACGGGTGACGGACCGGTGATCGAACGCGCGGACGTGAGGGCGCTCTCGGCCGGTATGACTCCGGGGCGACTCCTCGCCCTTGTCCGCCAGGTCCGCCGCGAAACCGGCGTGCCGATCGTCCTCCTCTGTTATTACAACCCTCTCTATCGCTACGGTGTGGAGGCCTTCTGCCGCGATGCCGCAGCGGCAGGAGTGGACGGGCTCCTCTGTGTCGACCTCCCGGTCGAGCATGGCGAGGACCTTGGAACCGCCTGCCAGGTGGCGGGCATCGACCGGGTCCTGATGGCCGCACCTTCGACCAGCGACCGGCGCCTTTCCCGTATCGGGCATGAGGCCCAGGGCTTCGTCTACGTGGTCTCGACGATGGGCGTGACGGGAATACGGGACCAGGTCCCCACGACGGTCAGGCCGCTCCTGGAAAGGCTCCGTGGGATCACGGGCCTGCCGCTCGCGGTCGGTTTCGGAGTCGCGACACCGGCTCAGGCCCGGGCGGTCGCTGAGGCAGGTGCCGACGGGGTGATCGTCGGTTCCGCACTCGTCGCCCAGGTCGAGGCCCACGCCGCCGATGAAGGGGTCATGCTCCATTCCCTGCACGCGCAAGTCAGGGAGATACGGACCGCCCTCGAGGGAGTGTAGTAACTCGGCACTCAGGTGCGGTGTATGCGAGCAGGAGCCGGTCCTCCCCGGGGCCGAAGTAGTCGGCGAGGCGGGCCTCCCCGACAAAACCCAGACCCCGGTAGAGGGCGAGCGCGGCCGTGTTGGCGGGGGCGACGGTCAGCCTGACCTGCGCCGCGCCGCCGACCCTGAGTCGTTCAAGGGCTGACTGGACGAGAGATGTCCCGCAGCCTGTCCGCCTGCAGTCCGCCCGGACCCTCAGCCGCAGGATCCACCCCACGAATGGGTCGGATGACAATGCCGCGATCACGTACCCGGCGGGGCCTGCGGAGTCCGCCGCGACGAGAAAGGTCTCGGGGTAGAGTTCCGCCGCCTGCCGAACCACGACGGCGGACGGATACCCTGCCTCGAACCCGTTCCGCTCCATCGCCCAGACACCGGGAAAGTCGGGATCCTCGTAGGGACGCACGGCCCAGTCCATCGATCAGGTATCACCCCCGCAGGAGATAGAACCCGCCGGGCCCCGATTGAGCGCCCCACGCCCTCGCGGTGAGGGGACGGGGCGGCTTGACGGCTCCGTGATCGTTCTCTGCGCGCCCCCGCCCGACCCGCAGGGACGTGAAAGGGCAACCATTATCGTTCGCGACGGACCCCATCTCGTCCGGGGAAGGACGATGAACGGCGATGATGAGATCCGCGTGCTGACCGAACTCGCCGAAGAGGCCGGAGCGCACGCTGCACCGATCAGCGCCCGGGAGGTCGTGGTCGGTGAGTAGGTCCGGTTCAAATGTCGGTACGGGTGCGAGGGATATGCGAAGCACCTCTCCTGCCCACCGTATCCCCCGACGCCGGCCGATACCCGCGCGATGCTGGCCGAATACGATACCGGGCTGCTCCTGCGCTTCGACGGGGTGCCAGGCCGGCCCTCGTTCAGCCCGGAGGAGATCCCCGACGACTTTCACCTGTTCTTTCGAGACCTGATCCTCTGGGTGAACACCACTGTCCACCGGCTCGAAAAGACCGCGTTCTACGACGGGTATTACGAGGCCTTCGGATTCGGGGGCTACCCGTGCGCCTTCTGCGAAGAGTGCGTGGCCGAGGAGCAAACCGGCCCGGTTGACGAGTCCTTCCGCCGGTGTTGCCCCGAGATGGACCGGGTCCGCCCATCGATGGAGGCGGCCGGGATGGACGTCTTCGCCACCGCCCGGAAGGTCGGGTGGGAACTGACAACGATCCCGGTCCGAAACCTTGAGTACGGACGGATCCTCCGGCCCGAGATCACCTCGATCGGGCTCGTCCGGCTCGAGTGAGCACGACGGGTCTACTCCCCGGGACGGAAGGCCTCGAGGGCGACGGCGATGGCGAGCATGAGTGGTGCGTCCTCGCCGGGCGCCACCTCCACCCCATAGGTCTCGCGGAGGGAGAAGAGGTGACGGGAGATTCGGGCCGCCTCCATCCCGCGCCGCCAGATCGTGTACTCGCGGCCGATGATGTCACCGGTCACCTCGAGATCACCGTCGGAGCACTCGACATGGTACCGGGGACGAAGAAGGGTGAGCAGGGTCCGTCGGACCGTCGCCGTCGGCAGGCCCTCCCGTTCGATCACCACCGTCTCACGGAGCGCCACCAGGGGTTCACGAATCCGGGCAAGCTCCCGGCCGGAGAGGTCCCTGAGCAGGAAGGTCTTCGTGAGGGCGAGCACCTGGCCGTCGACCTGGTAGACCGGCCGGCCCTCCTCATCCTCGATCGAGAAATCCTCGCCGATGTCGAAGATCCGCTCGCGCATCCGGTACCGACGGGTCTGGCCGGTCGTGGCATCAGCGCTCATCGTTCCATCCAGGACGAGAGGAGAGAAAAAGCCGACGCCCAAGGATCCACCTTACAACCGGGACCGGCAATCCCGACAGAGCCGCAGGGTATCGGAGCCAGGATGCAGGGCACAGCACGGATCCGAGCAGGTGCCATGGCCCAGAGTTCGGCCGACCGCGCGCACCACTTCGCCGATCTCTCCCGGCTCGAGGCGGATCAGGATCACGGCGCCACATTCGTCCCCGACGGCCGACATGCCGCCCAGGAGCTGGGCACCGGTCACTCCCACCAGGCGAGTGCGGCAGCCGCATCCCCAGGTTGATGCCAGAGCCGCGCAGACCAGGGCCGGGTCGAGGAAACCGGCGCCCGCACTCGCCAACGAAGGGGGCGCAAGGGGGTCGACGATGCCCACCTCCCGGCCGAATACGGCGGTAAGACGCTCGGCAGTCGCTTCGATAAGGGGACGCGGAGGCGCGGGAAGGACGGGGACCAGCAGGATCTGTGGAGCCACAGGTATCGTACTCCCCCCATCGGGATGAAGGGTCTGTTTGCGGATTGCGTGGGTTTGATAAAGACCCATGACCGATCTCCTTATCAATGCGCTTGGTGCATGGGAGACCGGGTATCGGAGGCTCTCTCCCACCCGGGAGAACCGTGCACCTCTGCGTCACGGCAGCCCTCTTCCTCCTTCTCATCGCCCTCTTCCCGCCGGTGTCTGCCGTCAACGGGACACCCAGCGTGCTCGTACTCCATTCATATCACCCCGGTTTTAGCTGGACTGATGAGGAGGCCTCAGGGGTCCTTGAAGCGCTCCGGGAGCGGTGGCCGGACTGTGATCCGTTCATCGAGTACATGGACTGGAAGCGGCATCCAGGAGAGCGGCAGGAGGAGATCCTCAGGGCGTACTACGAAGAGCGGTACGCGAATGTCACGTTCGATGTCGTGGTTGCGACCGACGATCCGGCGGTCGACTTCGCGCTCACTCACCGGGCCGAGCTCTTCGATAACACCCCGGTCGCGTTCTGCGGCCGAAACAGCGGACTCGAGACCGTCGCCTCGCACTACGACGTCACCGGGGTGACGGAGCTGAACGACATCTCGGGGACGCTCGCCGCCGCCCTCCAGCTTCACCCTGATCGAAGACGGGTGATGGTCATCCTCGACGACACCGAGGAGAACCTGCAGAACCGCCGGGACCTCGAGTCCGCCGCCGACCAGATGACCGGGAGCACCATCCTGGAGATCCCCCGGAATCTCTCGACGGGGGAACTCGCATCCGCCGTCGCCTCGCTCCCCTCTGACAGCCTGATCGTGCTCGGCGAGTTCAACCGCGATCGTGAGGGGAGAGTCCTGAGCCCGGAGCAGAGCCTCCGCCTGGTCCTCGACTCGAGACGAGAGCCCCTCCCGGTGTACAGCCCGGTCGACTCCCTCTCGGGTGACGGCGTCGTGGGGGGCCACCTCCTCGACGGAAGGCTCCATGGAAAGGAGGCAGGGGAACTGGCTGTCCAGCTGGTACAGGGAGACCGCAGGATCCCGATCGACCGAGACCCCCCGCTCACCTGGATATTCGACCACCAGGAGCTCGTCCGTAGTGGTGCACTCGTCCAGGCCCTCCCCACAGGGAGCGTCCTGCTGAACGAGCCGGTCCCCCTCCATGAGCAGTTCGGCCAGCTGCTCGTCCCCGCCGCCATGGTCTTTGCCGGCCTGGTTGTGATCATCGCCCTCCTCTACCGGGATATCCGCACCCGGACCGAGGCGGAGGAACGGCTTCTCGCAGCGAACTCAGACCTGGTCCGGGCCGAGCGGGAGGCCCGGCAGGCACTCGATGAGCTCGAACGGTCGCGGACAGCTCTCCGGGAGAGCGAAGAACGGTATCGCAACGTTGTCGAGGATCAGACCGAGCTGATCTCCCGGTTCCTGCCCGACGGGACCCATGTCTTTGTCAACGAGGCATACTGCCGCTACTTCGGCCTCGACCGTCAAGACGTGATCGGCCGAGGTTTCAAACCCCGACTCCCCCAGGAGGACGAGAAACGGCTCGCCAGGCTCCTGGCTTCCCTGACGCCGGATCACCCCGTCGGGACGATCCTCCACCGAACGCTCGACGAGGATGGCCAGAGTCGGTGGCAGCGGTGGTCCGACCGTGCGATCTTTGATGAGAAGGGCCGCGTCACCGAGTACCAGTCAGTCGGGCGTGACGTGACCGAGCAGCAGCGGACCGAGCAGGCGCTCTCGCGCGCCAAGGCCCAGCTCACCCTCCTCTCCGAGCTCTCCCACAACGATCTCCAGAACCAGCTCTTCACCCTGCGGGGGTATCTCGGTCTCGTGGAGCTGCATGCACAGGACCGCCCGGAGGCCCTCGACCTGATCGAGCGGGTGAACGAGATGGCCGCCGAGGTCGCCCGCACGATCGAGTTCTCACGCGACTTCCAGGGGCTCGGGGCGAGCCCCGCCCGGTGGCAGCCATTCAACGAGGTCTTCCTCTACGCCGTCTCACATCTCGACCTCGGCTCGCTCGAACGGGTGGGCACGCTTGATGGGGTCGAGGTCTTTGCCGACCCGCTCCTCGAAAAGGTTCTCGGCGGCCTGATCGAGAACGTGGTCCAACATGCCCACGGCGCGACGCGATTCGAAGTTGGCTGGCACGAGTCTGACGAGGGGCTCGTCGTTTTTGTGGAAGATAACGGTCCAGGAGTCCCCGCAGGGGCAAAGGAGGAGATCTTCCACCGTCGGCCAGGGCTCGGCCGATCGCTCTTCCTCGCCCGGGAGGTTCTCGGGATCACGGGGGTCTCTCTCCGGGAGAACGGGATCCACGGTTCCGGCGCCCGGTTCGAGCTTATCTTTCCGAAAGGAGGCTACCGCCTCACGTCATCTGGACCCAGGGAGCAGATATGAAGCCGGATCCACTCTCATCAATGCCGGGGGCAGTCGACGAGATCGACGCCCCGACGACGCACATCCTCGACGAACTCTTCCAGTACCAGGACCGGTACCTCGAGGACCTCGGGTTCAACGATCCCATCGAAACCCTCGAGGAGACCGCGACCCGACGGCGAGTCGCAGACCTGTGGCGAACTCGTGAGCAGCGTTCGTTTCCGAACTCGGGAGCGACGCATTCACTTGCACTCCTGCTCTACTGGGAGGCTCGGGGATCCGGCCGAAACGGAACGCAGCTCCCGTCTCCACCGGACAGCACCGATCGCCTCTGGATGGGGGCACTCATCCGTTTCGCCGCGCTCTGCGCGTCCGACACATTCTGGATCGAGTGGGGCGTGCTTGCGGGCCGGATCGAGGAGGCGCGGAGCGGCGGGCTCTCCGCCTCCCTCGCTGACCGCATCTCGCTCGAACTCGAGACGATCGCCGCCCGCCTCCACGAGCGGGGCGACCATCCAGCGGCGACACGGTTCGAGGAGCACCTTGCCCTGTTCCGCTCCGAACTCGAGGCGGCGGAAGGGCTCCCAGCCCTCCGGATCCTCTCGGGGCGGGGGCTCTCCCCCGCCGCGATCGTCGCCGGCCCGCTGCTCCTCTCCGAGGTCGGGATGCTCGAAAAGGTCCGCGAGGCGATCGCACCGCAGCGGCCGGAACTCCTCGAACGGTTCGACCGTCATGCCTGGATACTGCGACTCGTGCAGGAGGAACAGTACGAGGCGGCACTCCTGGCACTCGAACGGATCGGACCAGGCGAACGTGAAGAGTCCGGGGTTAGAGGACTCGAGGAGGTCGCCCTCACGAGGGGGGCCGAACAGGCCCTCAGGGCCGGGCGGTTCGAGGATGCGGCCCGGTACTGGGACCGCGCACTTCGCATGACGGGATTGACCGGGCCCATACAGACCCAGATCACCACGCTCGCAACCGAAGAGGCCGCCGCGCTCCAGGGGAGGGGTGAGAGTGGGGCCGCAGTCGAGCTGCTTGAGCAGATCGAACCCCTGGTGCAGGACCTGGCGATCCAGAACCTGTTGAGTGCGGCCCTCACCCGGCGGGCGGATGAAAGACTCGCCTGGCTGAGCGGGGCCGATCGATCGAAACGAGAGGCGCCAGGAGGTGCGGCTGGGGATCGCTGACCTGGAGCGGGCGGTCGAGCTCGACCCGGCAAACCAAACAGCGGAGGAGGCGCTCATGCAGGCCCGCCGCGTGCAGGACGAGCTCGGGTCCGCTGATAAGGACGGCGGAGTGCCGGGAGACGACCGGTCATCCCCGCTGGAAGCACCAGGCGTGCCGGCAGTCTCAGGGGGTCTGCCGGGAACCCAGGGGGCCCGTGCTTCGAGCGACGGACCGTCACTCCTGTTCTACGCAGGAGCCGCCCTCTGGCTGGGGATCACCCTTCTCGTGCTGGTCGCCTATCCGCTCGTGCTCCCCCGTGTGCTGGGTGGAACGGGCATGTTGGTGACCTTCGCGCTCATCGCCGGCTGGGCACTGGCCAACCTGGCTGGGCTCCTGGCCCTCCGCTCCTGAACGAGGACAGGGGGCGTTACTGGGGAGGGGCGCTCCCCGAACCCGCCGTTTGCACATTATCTGCCGGGCGTTGTGCGGGACGTCGGCGACGACGGCGACGGGGGGCGGGTGAGTTTGCAGGCGCAGTGACCGGGGGTGCGGGCAGTTTCTCCGGGTTCTGATCGGGGGCTTTCTGCGTTCTCGACCGCCTGCGTGAACCCCGGTTCGTCTTCTTCCCCGTTCCGTCCCCAGCGCTTGGTTCACTCTTTCGCCCCTGCTGCGGGGTTGCCGGGATGAAGGGAGCGCTGCTCCGGCCCGGGCCGATAAAGGTCATCAGGATCTCGTGGGCGATCTGCGACCCGAGGGTCGGGGAGAGTGTCTCGAGCCAGAGAAAGAAACCGGCCATGTGCGGCGTCCGGGCCGACTCGAACTTGAACCCTCCCTGCTTGTCGCGGATCATCTTGAGGTACTCCTTGCGGTGCCGGGAACGCAGGTAGATGATGGGTTCGCCATCCGGCAGGTTGACCGCGAGCACGATCTTGGAGAAACTCTTCGGGACATCTGCACAGGGGATCGGCTTTCCCCGCACCGTGAGCGGGTAGCTCCCGCAGAGCGCCCGAGCAGCGGAGGGGAAGAGCCCGCCGCAGAGGATCTTTCGGACGATGGGGGGGAGGTCGTCCGGCTCGGCGAAGTCCGCCTTGGTCGCTTTCGCCGCGATCATCTGGAGAAGCCGCTGTCGCCGCTCTTCGTGCAGGGCCTTGAAGTCGAACGGTCTCCGGGCTTCGATCTCGTCGGCCCGGAAGAACTTCGGGTTCTTTGGAGGCTTGCGGGTGTGGTGACGAACCGTGTGCCCATCGATCAGGCGCTTCAGCTCCTCGCACGGCCCGGTCACGATCAGCGCGTTGTCGGGCTCCTTCATGATCCGCTTCACGATCGGGTGACGTGAAACGTCGACCGAGGAGTAGAGGAGGAACGGAACCTGGGCCTGGCCGTAGATGAACCCGATCAGCCGTTTCTTGAACCGG
>CAYLUL010000025.1:2383-18720 GCA_964386835.1 uncultured Methanospirillum sp. | reverse complement strand
GGAGACGATCACGACCCGTGGGAGGGGGGAGCGGGTCCTGCATACCAAGAAGATCACGGCCTTCTCCAGGTCCGGCGAGCCGCTCTACCTGGTCGGGATCTCCGAGGACATCACCGACCGGATGCGGGCTGAGGAGCAGCTGCGCGAGTCCGAACGCCGGTTCCGGAACCTGTACGAGAGCATGATGGACGCGTTCGTCCGGGTCGACATGGACGGACGGATCCTGGAGTACAACCAGTCGTTCCGGGAGATGCTTGGGTACTCCGACGAGGAACTGTCTGGGATGACATACCTGGATATCACGCCGGAGCGGTGGAACGCGGCAGAGCAGGCGATCATCCAGACACAGATCCTGCCCCTGGGATACTCGGAGGTCTACGAAAAAGAGTATCGGCGGAGAGATGGGGCGCTTGTTCCGGTTGAACTGCGGAACACCTTGGCGGTGGACGAGGAAGGGCACCCCGAGGGGATGTGGGCGATCGTCCGTGACATCACCGAGCGAAAACGGGCAGAGGAACGGATCCGGCTCGCCAACCGGAAGCTGGCGCTGATGACCGACGTCACCTACCAGGACATCCAGAACAAGATCACCGGGCTGCGGGGGTACGTCGAACTGAGCAGAAAGAGTACGGATGAGCCTCAGCGCCTCTCGGTCGTCGAGAAGGAGCGGACGGTGCTGGAGTCGCTTCATAACCTGATCCGGAAGACCAAGGACTACCAGCAGATGGGCATCGACCAGTCCCGGTGGATCCCGGTCGAGAGGATGATCCAGACGCAGCAGTCGCACCTGGGCCAGGAGCGCGGCATCACCCTGAACTGCGATCTCCATGGACTCGAACTCTTCTGCGATCCACTCATCGAACGGGTCTTTTCAAACCTGATCGACAACGCCCGGGTGCACGGCGGCCGCTGTACCCGGATCACCTTTGAGTGCCGGGAGACTCCTGACGGCCTGGTGCTGGTCTGTGCTGATGATGGTGCTGGCATCCCCGCTGGGGAGAAGGAGTGGGTCTTTGACCGGGTCTCGGGCGGGAGGGGGAAGTTCGGCCTCTTCTTCGTTCGCGAGTTTCTCTCCCTCTCCGGCATGACGATCGTGGAGAACGGGATCCCGGGCGAGGGCGCCCGGTTCGAGATCCGGGTGCGGCCGGGCCTGTACCGTTTCTCTGAGGAGCGGGCCCCGTAAAAAGGCCCCAACGCTTACCTCTCTCGATCAATCCGGGTGCCCGACCCGCTCCAGGTAGCGGTCCATGCGGAACTTCCGTTCGAGGCCCCGGGCGTTCATGTATCGCACGGTGCCGAAGACCGGGCGCTCCTTCCAGGGCCGATCGTGCTTTCCGAAGCACCAGGCGACCCCAGCGTACCCGTTGGGGTCCCGCCCATCCAGGCTGTAGATGTTGTTGAGAGAGAGGGCGGTCGCATACGCCTCTTCCGGCGACCTGCTCCACTCCAGGATCTTCTTTCCCCAGTACATGCGCATGTAGCCCTGCATCATGCCGGTCGTCACCAGCTCGCTCTGGGCAGCGTTCCAGTAGGGATCATGGGTCGCGGCCTGCTCGAGTTCGGCCGGCGTATAGAGCACCTCGCGCGAATCGTCCTGGTGGAGGGCGAGCGTGCCCTGCGCCCATGCGGGCAGCGCAGCGAAGGAGTCGTAGCGGTCGTTGTGGTGGACGAAGTTCACGGCGAGCTCCCGGCGCACGACCAGCTCCTCAACGAACGCCGCCGCCCCGCCTCCCTTCTCCTCCCGCTCCAGGGCGAGGAGGGCAAGGGTGCAGGGCGAGACCTGCCCATAGTGGAGGAATGGACTCATCCCCGAGGCCCCATCTTCCCCGGGGTCACGGCGCGCCTCGGCAAACCCGTCGAGGCGGCGGTCCAGGAACTCCCCGAACCGCCGCATCGCCTCGGAGGTGCCACCGATAAACCGCTCCGACGGCGGAATCCCCGGGTCCACACCGAGCCGGGAGAGGAGCGCGTCCGTGGAATCTCCGGCGAGAGAGAAGAGGTCCAGGGTGAGGGATGACCGCTCAGGGGCAGGGTCGCCGACGAGATGGAGGAACCGCTCGAGCTGGCGCATCACCTTCGGACGGAATGTGGCCGCCGAATACTCCTCCTTCGAGCTTGCTGTCTCTACCGGCACCACCACGTTGGCCTCGACCTGGAGAAGCGGGCAGGGGCACCGCTCTGCCGCGTCCTGGTACCACTCCTTCTGCAGCCGGAGGTACCCCCGGTCCACGATGGCGAGGGCCGCGTCCTTCGCGAGGGCGAGAAATCCCCGGTCGGGGCGCTCGAGCGTGAGGACGAACTGAATACCGAGGGACTCGAGAGAGGCGGTGACCTCTCGAAGCCCCTGGAGCATGAACGCGAAGTGCCGCTCGCCTGCCTCCGGGTAGGACCTCCAGAGACTGAAGGAGACGACGAGCGGAAGATGGGCCCGGTTCGCCCGTTCGACAGCGAACCTGAGCGCCGGGTTCTCTTCCGTGCGGTGAGAGGACTGCATCCAGTAGAGGACGTACTCGCCGCTCCTCGGGCTGGCGCCGTTGAGGGCCTGTACCCGCTCGGGATCGATGCCGGAGGTCATCGATCTCTCTCAACCGGGGGACGTCATCATCCTGCCGATACAGGCCGACCCATCGGCTCCCCTGAAGGGGTATGGGGGGACGGCAACTCTTTTATCGTCGTTCCGATGACATACCTGTATCCGGGGACGCCACCGCCCCCTCCGGGTGAGCCGGGACCCGGCTCTTCTCGCCCCGGCCCCCGAACGACAGCACGCCCGTCCCCTGGTTTCCATGAAGACCCCCTTTCACATCATGATCATCCCGACGCTCCGCTGCCCGGCGAAGTGTTCGTACTGCTGGTCGAGCGAGCACACGGGCACGGTGATGGACATCGAGACGGTTCGCGCTGCGGTCGACTGGCTTGCCGGGCTGAACGACGACCCGGTCACCGTCACCTTCCACGGGGGTGAGCCGCTCGTCGCCGGCCCCGAGTTCTACGAGGCCGCCCTCCCGATGATTGCAGAGGGGCTCGCCCCCAGGACTGTCGCGTTCGCGATGCAATCCAACCTCTGGCTCCTCGATGACCGGACAGCCGCCGTGCTTGCAGCGCACAATGTCCCGATCGGGACGAGCCTGGACGGCCCCCCCGAGCTCAACGATCTCCAGCGCGGGAAGGGCTACACCGAGCGGACACGGGCGGGGATGGAGCTCGCTCGGCGCCACGGGCTCCAGGTCAGCGTCATCTGCACTTTCACGGCCCAGTCGGCGCCGGAGCGGGACGCGATCGTCGGGTTCTTCCGGGAGAACGGCTTTGTGATGAAACTCCACCCGGCCCTCCCCTCGCTCCGCGACGACCGGCCGGAGCCGTACGCCCTGCCACCCGAGGAGTACGGCGAGCTCCTGGTCTATCTCCTCGATCAGTGCCTCGCCCACCCGGAGACCCTGCGGGTGATGAATATCGACGACCTGGTCAAGTCGGTCTTTGTCCGGCGCGGCACGGTCTGCACCTTTGCCGACTGCGCGGGGTCCACCTTCGCCGTCGGCCCGGACGGCGGGATCTATCCATGCTACCGCTTCGTCGGGATGGAGGAGTGGCGAATGGGCTCGGTCCAGGAGAACCCAACCCGGGCTGACCTCGAGGCGTCATCCGCCTGGCAGCGCCTCTCGGCGTTCAAAGCGTTCGTGGACGAGCACTGCGGCTCCTGCCGGCATATTCGGTACTGCCGCGGGGGGTGCCCGTACAACGCGATCGTCCCGACGGGAGGGGAGGTGACCGGGGTCGATCCGCACTGTGTTGCATACCGGCGGATCTATGACGAGATCACGGACCGCCTCAATGCAGAGATGTTCAGCGGAGATGGGATGATGGGCCTCATGACCGGCCGGCGGACGGGCGCGCCGACCGGAATCATGGGCCTCGTCCAGCGCATGGTCTCGCGGTAGAGAGGTCACGCCGACCCCCCTCCCCTCATCCAGCAGTGCGTCCAACGCATCAGGTCCATGCCAAACGTCACCTACGTCCTCGCCGACTCGATCCCCGGAACCCCTGCCTCCCGCGAAGCGCTTGCCCTCCAGGCCGGCTGTGATATCGTCGAGGTGAAGGCGAGGGATTCCGTGCCGCCGTCCCTTCCCTGGCTTCTGCGCCTCTCCTCGATCGACGAGCATGGACGGGACCTTCCCCGGTGGTTCGATCGCGCCTGGACCGACGCTCTCGCCGACTCCCTCCCCCTGGATGCTGACCGGGCCCCGGAGGCGGTCATCATCGAGCCGGGGGCAGACCGGAACCGGTCGGGTGACCTGGTCCGGGCGATCGGCACCCTCCATGGCACCCTTTTCGAACGGTTTGGAATGCGGATCCCGGTCCTCGTTGCGAACCGCGCAGACCAGGCCCTCCCTGACGGTGCCGCTCTCGCGGAGTTCTGGGACTACCTTGTCCGTCACGCCCCTGACCTTGCTCCGTGTGCGGGTATCGCCCTGGACGCTCCCGAGTTCTACGCGGCGACTCGCACCCGGATGGCCCGCGAACTGGCGCTCGTCCCCCCTGTCTCGCTTCGATACCTCCGGCTCCAGACACGAGAGAAGAAGCCCGATCTCTCCGATCCGATTCCCTGGCGCGCGGTCTTCGGGCTCGTTCGAAAGGCTCCCGGGCCAGTCTTCCTCTCGCCGGCGGTCCGTGATCCGGTCCAGCTTGCCCCATCGATCCTCTTCTGCATGGTCAACCTCCAGGAGCGACCGTTCACCTGAGGCGCCCGGCGGGGTTTCGGACCCGTTCGGAGCGCTGGTCGTCAGGCATGTGATGGGCACGCAGGGGGATGCACCCGGAAGGGAAATGGATGTCGTCCTCAGAGGTCTTTCTGGAGCCAGACGAGGTCGAAGGGACGGCCGTGCCGGACCCCCACGCCCCGAAATCGGCCGCACTCGACGAACCCATGCTGCTCGTGAAACCGAAGCGATCCCCCATTCCGGGATGAGATCGGCGCGAGCAGGTGGCGTATTCCCCGGGCCCGCCCGGCATCCTCGAGCCGGACGAGAAGCTCGCTCCCGACCCTCCGCCCGGTCCACTGCGGGGCGAGGAACAGCGTCAGCTCGGCAGTCGCCCGAAAGGCAAGGAGCGGATTATGAGGCCGGAGCAGGCCGAACCCCACGAACGTGCCCTCTGCATCGCGCACGGCGAAGGATGGATAGGCCTCAAGCACAGGCCGCATGCGCTCGAAGAAGGCGATCGATACCGGCTCGTGCTGGAAGACGGCCTCACCCTCGCGTGCGTAATGGTTGAAGACCCCGACGAGGGGCTCGGCATCTCCATCTCCGATTGGGGCGTAGTGGAGCGAACTCATCAAAATAGTTTAGTTGCTAAACTATTTTACGCCATCGCGCTCGATGACCGACGCCTCGAGCATCCCCTCGACGAGGCCGAAGAACTCCAGAAGCCGCTTCTGTTCGCCGGGGTCCATCCACGAGAGCGCCTGTTTCACCTCGCCCCCGATCCGGTCATGGAGGGAGGAGTGCCAGGCGAATGCCCGCTGGCCCATCTCGGTCAGTACCAGTCGGGCGCCCCGGCGGTCCTCGGGATCGGGGACCCGGGCCAGGCAGCCCTTCTTTTCGAGCCGTTGGACCATCTGGGTGACTGCCCCCTTGGTGATGCCGAGCCGGACTGCATGGGCCGAGAGCCCCGCCTCGGGATACCGCCCCGCCCCATCCACGAGGTGGAGCTCGGAAGCGGAGAGGCAGCAGCCGTCGATCTCGACCGGCACGCACTCGATCGCGGCTCCGAGCGCCACGATCCGCGAGAGACGATCGAGGAGGTCGACGGCGACCTGGTCGGATTCGAGGGTGGTCTCACGGTCAGGATTTGCGGCTCCACCTCCCATCAAGCGGCTCTTCACCC
Source organism: uncultured Methanospirillum sp. (assembly GCA_964386835.1). GTDB lineage: Archaea > Halobacteriota > Methanomicrobia > Methanomicrobiales > Methanospirillaceae > UBA288. The sequence continues at coordinate 12,837 of CAYLUL010000025.1, read as the reverse complement.
TGGCAGACGGATCTCCCGCCCGAACGCCGATTGCCCGAAAGGTGGTCATGGCAAACAGGAAACTCCCCTCCCGGTCAGCCTGGTCGAGGTCAGCGAGCAACTCCTCTCGCTCGTCCGCGGCGATCGCCCCTGATTCCGCCGCCTCGTCGATGAATGGCCCCAGGTTCATCACCTTCAGAGCGAGCGAGAGGTCGGTCAGGACAACCACTTCGGGCTCGACTCGGACATCGACGAGCCCTGCCTCCCGCAGGCGGCGGCCGAGTTTCCTCCCGGTCCACCCATCGGGAAACGCGCCGGCACAGTACTGGGCAACGCGGCGGACTACGTCCGGCGTGCCGGGGTCGAGCGCCATGGTGCCCCAATCGGGCTCGACCGAGACGAGTCGACCGCCGGGCCGGAGGACCCGGGCGAGCTCGGCCACGACCCGGACCGGGTCGAGGTGGATCTGCAGGAGGCGCTCGGCGTGGACCGCGTCGAACGCACCGTCGGGGCACGGGAGCGCGACGGCGTCCCCGAGCGCGAACGAGACCTGCGCGAGTCCCGGGGGCTTCGTCACCCGAGCCGCAGCGATCATCTCCCGGCTCGCATCGATGCCCAGCACGAGCCCGGTGGAGCCCACTCTGTCGCCCATCAGGGCGGCATCGAACCCGACCCCGGTGCCGGCGTCGAGCACCCGGTCTCCCGACCGAAGATTGAGCGCTCCCCGACTCCTCTGCTTGACTCCCTGCACCTGGGGAAGATCGTTCACAAACCGGAGGTAGGCGATCAGCTCGGCGCTCGCTCCCGAACCGTCCACGTCGCCGAATCCCGCAGGGACGCTCTGCTCGTCCATATGAACGGGTCGCCCGGCGAGAAGAGAAAGGTTCGGGCCGATCTCAATCGTCCCAGCCAACGGCGGGGTCATTGCCAGGGGCGATCAGATGGCCCGCGAACTGCCGGTCGCCCGCCCTGACGATGACCATCACCGGAAGGGTGCCGGTCTTCTGGTCTCCGTCACCCTCGACGGTTCCCCCTCGGGGTGCGCGCCGGGTCCCGAGATCAACACGGAAGCGTTCGTCCCCGATCCAGAGGACGAGTCCGCTCGAGTCGGGGGTGAAACGCTCAACCGGGAGCCCGACGACCAGGTGCGGTCCACCCTCCGCGATCTCGGAGGGGGCTTCGTCGTAGACGGCGTCCGCGTAGCCCTCGAAGAGCACGCCGTCGATCTCGAGTCTGCCGACGGTGCCGGAAGGGGTGATGGTGAACGTGACGGGAATCATGACACTGTACAGGCTCTGTCGTCCGCCGCCTAGAAGGTTGTGGGCAGCCCATCGTCGCGCGCGTGCTCCAGCACCCACCGGACGCCCTGGAGGTGCCGGACGGTGATGTTGCAGACGATGAGACGAAAAAGGAGGTCTTCGTACGGGATGTCATCGAGGAGCCGGCCGATCGCAGCGTCCAGGAACGGCTCCGAGAGCTCTTCGACCTTCGCGAAGTCGAGCTCGACCGTCTCTCCGTCGAGGAGAACCGGGTGGAGCCGGTCGTAGAGCCGCTGTCCGTCCTCCGCCGTCAGCCCCTCCGGGCCGACCAGGTCGACGATCCGTACCAGGTGGCTTTCGCCGCTCTCTTCCGCCTGTCCCGACTCTTCCATCACGGTCCGGCCCTTGACGCGTCGGCGATCGTGTACCGATCGGTGTCGTGCGCCGCCACCCGCTCCCGCTGGAATGCGACGAGCGCCGAGAAACGCGGGTCATCGACTGCCGCGAGCCTGTCGAGGAGACGGTCGGCACGGTCGAACTCACCGGACCGTCGCGCGATGTCCACCATCACCAGGTTTTCGGCGTTCTCGTCGGCGATATAGTGCTCGCCCCGGCCCTGGAGCTCATCGAGGAGATCGAGGGTCCGGCGGCGGGCCCGCCTGGCGTCATCCGCATCCCCGGCGTCGTCGGCAGCCCAGGCGGCCCAGAGCGCCGTCTCGGTCGCCTCCACGAGGCGGTCGGCATGGAGGAGCATTGTCGAGGCGCAGAGGAGTCGCACCACGAGCGGGGAAGCGTCTCCCTCCGAACGGAGAGCGCGGTAGGCGGGTGACTTCGCCGTCTCGTCGGCACCCGTCACGTGGTCGTCGATCGCCGGGGCACAGTAGCCACAGTGGGGGCATTCCTGGACCCAGTGGGCGATCGTGTCGCGCTGGTCCGGCGGTGGTCGGAGGTCGAGGTCGGCTGATCCTGAACGTTCAGCATCGACCACAACTCCCTGGAAAGACGTCTCTCCGCAGAGGGCGCATCGCCGCTCCTCGTTGTTGATCGTCGTCATCGCCTCCTGGTGGTCCCGGGAGGGGCATGAAACTGGCGGTTCCGGCCGGCTCACCCGGTCATGCAGCGTCGGTGGGGAGAACGACGGGATCACCCCCAGAGTTGGGTCGTCGGCGCCCTCGCTATCGCACCTCGACACCGTAGATCCCACTTCCGATCCACCAGTCCTCGTCGACTGCTGCCTGGTAGACCAGCTTCGGCACCCAGGTGGTGCCGTTCGCCGCGGTGTCGGGGAAGAGTGCGTGGGAGAACCCGGTGCCATGCTGCATGGCTTCGATCCCCACTCGGGTCGTCTTCAGGCCGTAAAGGTCGGTGTAGTTCCAGTAGTTCTGCCCGAGTGCGGACTTCCAGAACGGGTCAGCGAGCATCGTCCCGTCGGTCGACTCTGCCCAGGCGAAGAGGTTGCCCTCCACGAATGGCCCTGCGGGGTCGTTGATCGCCTCGAGGGTGCGCTCCTTCCCGTGCTCCCGGGCGTCGTCGACGGCCCGGTTCACCAGGTCGTAGAGCCGGGTGCGGGTCTCGTTACGCACCGGGAGCCCGGTCAGGTTTCCGCCGGCGGCACCGGCATACGCCGGGTCGACGATCCCGGCAGAAAGCCACCAGTCACCGTTCACCGGCTCCGCGTAGGTGACCTTCGGCAGAAAGACCTTGCGTCCGTCAACGGTGATGGGGTCCACGGTGTAGAGGAGTCCGCCCCCGCTCCTCGCGAGGTCTCGCATCCCGCGGATGACGGCAACCCCGTCGGGGTCGTGGTAATTGATCAGGTTGACACCGGACTGGGCCAACCCGTAAGCGCCGCTCGGGCAGGCGAGGACTGTACCGTTGAAGTCAAAGGCGGTGACGACAAGCTGGCTCCGGACGAAGCGCCCCGATCGGTCATTGAACTCCTCGATAGCCGCCTCTCTCCCGTGCTCTCGAGCAAAAGCTACTGCCTCGCGGACGAACGCTTCGAGGACGTCCACATCCGGCTGCTCGCCAGTGGTATTCAGCGCCGTCGGGGGGTACAGGTGTGCACCGGGGTCGAAGACTCCTGCCCCGATGTAATACGTGCCGTCAACGTCCTCGACGACCTCGAGCACGGGCTCGATCGTGCTGTTGTGACCCGGGTTCGGGGACGTGTGGCTCACGAAACCCTTGCCATACCGGGCGGTCTCGCCCATGTTTTTGACGAAGGGAACGCCGAAGGCGTCGATCGCTTCCAAACCGCCCGTCCCGGGGGCCCACGCATCGGGGACAGCGGTGAGGATGGTGCCGTTGTAGTTCCGGGCGTAGACCTGAACTCCGCCGACCGACAACATCCCCTCAGGGTCACCACGTGCGTTCAGCGTCCGCTCCATCCCGTTCTCGCGGGCATATGCCGCCGTCTTCGCGACATGCGCGACCACGTCGGATACTGTGGTCGCGTTCGCGGCAAGGGAGACGGACGGGGTGACGGTCACGGTCCCCACCGGGGCTGGGGATGAGGCCTGGAGACAGCCACATGCGAAGACGAGTATCACCAGGAGGGGAAGAACGAATGGGAGTGATCGTGGGACCATGGTGATGGATCGGCCCAGGACTGGAAAAAGTGTTGCGGGGCGGAGAGCGATCCCTCCCCCCCAACGACCCGAGGTCAGCGAACCGGCCGTTCGTCAGGGGGGAACCGGTACAGGCCGTTCGGCGCCCGGATCTCGAACCGGGCCCCCTGCCCATGTATGCCCGTCTCCTGGATAGAGAGTCCTGTGATCGCCAGGATCTCGCGCGAGAGAAAGAGGCCGAACCCGGTGTTGGCGCCGACCCCTTTCTCGAAGATCCGTTCCTTGTCCATCGGCGGCACCCCGATGCCGTCGTCCTGGTAGACGATCGTGACGCCGTCGTCGTCGGCGCGGTATGAGACCTGGATCTTTGTCACGTTCCCACCATGGCGGACCGAGTTGTCGACCAGGTTGTCGCAGATCCGCTCCAGCATGGGGTCGGCATAGATCTCAAGGCCGTCAAGCTCGGCCGTGATCCGGATTCCTCCGAGCTCCTCCTGTCTTCGGGAATCGGTGTGAAATGCGTCCACCTGCTGCCACTGTGGGGCGTGAACGCCGATCTCCTGGTAGTCCCGGGTGAACTCGATCAGGCGCCGGATCGTGTCGATGGACGCCCGTTCCTGCTCGAGCCCCTTGCGCACCTGCTCGCTGCAGTCCTCTTCCGCCAGGAGGTCGACCCGCCCCAGGAGAGCCGTTAGCTGGTTCATGATGTCGTGCCGGGTGATGCTGGAGAGGAGGTTCAGCTTCCGGTTCGCCGTCTGAAACGCCTTCTCCGATGCCTGGAGCTGGGCGTTCCGCTCCTCGAGTTCACGCCTGGAGCGGGTCGTCTCCTCGACGGCCGTTCCGATCACCAGGGCAACGACGCAGAGCATCGCGGCCCTGAGCAGGGATTCGAGGACGAAGTTCCCCGTCAGCCAGACCGTCACCCCCAGGTGGAGCCCGCCAAAGAAGAGGGCGAGCAGCACCGCCCGGCGCCCGAACATGAGGCCGGCGATCGCGACGATGAGATAGAAGAAGTGGGTGTAGACGACCGATATCCCGAGGTAGGCGTGAACGACCAGTTCCAGGCCGATCCCGGCTGCAATCAGAAGGGCCAGGACCAGGGGCTGCTGTGCCCTCTCCGGTTTAGCCCATGATGGCCACGCTACTCCCATCGTCGTCTCTCACCCCTTCTGCCGGTGGGTGCACTCGGGTTTCGTCCGCTCCATCGAGCGGCCCTGCCCGGGAGAACAGCCCTGCCGATCGGTTTTTATATTGTATGCTGGCGTGTATAAATTCCGCCCCTCTCTCCCGAGGGGGCGCGGCGAGGAGGGGAGAGAGTCTCCCAGGTCAGGACTCGACCCGGTTGACCAGGTTCTCCATCACGGTGTCGATCGCCTTCCAGGTGGGGGTGTCCGCGTGCCGGAGGATGTACGGTCGCCCCTCGTCGCCGGCCTTCATCATCTCGGGGTCAAGGGGGATCGCTCCCAGGAACGGCACTCCGAACTCCGCTGCCGCCGCCTCTCCGCCGCCACGGCCGAAGAGGTCGACCACCTCGCCACAGTGGGGGCAGACCATGCCGCTCATGTTCTCGATGACCCCGATCACCGGCATCCCCTGCTTCTCAATGAAGCGGATCGCCTTCGTGGCGTCAAGGACGGCGACCTCCTGGGGGGTGGTCACGATCACCGCACCCCGGATGTTGGGGGCCGCCTGCGCAATGGTCAGGGCCTCGTCCCCGGTGCCCGGCGGCAGGTCGACCACCAGGTAATCGAGCGAACCCCAGTTCACCTCGCCCAGCAGCTGCCGGATCGCCCCGATCTTCATCGGCCCGCGCCAGATGATCGGGTCGGAGGGGTTCGAGAGGAGGAAGGCCATCGACATCACCGAGAGGCTACCCGTCACCTGCACGGGCTGGATGGCGTTGCCGATGACGGCGGGCACCTGCCCCTCCAGGCCCAGCATCTTGGGGATGCTCGGGCCGTGAAGGTCGAGGTCGAGGAGCCCGACGCTCTTTCCATGGTTGGCGAGGGCGTAGGCGAGGTTCACGGAAACGGTGGACTTTCCGACACCCCCTTTTCCGCTCAGCACCAGGATCACGTGCCTGACATCCATCTCCACAGGGGGTGGAAGGCCTTTGTGCGCCTGCGGGGGCGCAGATCGGTCGTTATCGTATGTCTCTCCTCGGGTTTCTCTTGTCTCCTCTACCTGCTGCGTCATGATCTCATGCTCTCCTGTCTCTCTCGGTCGCTGCCGGTCTCCAGTCGGTTGACCAGCGGCGGATCCTGGCTGGATGAATGCCTGGCGGGGGAAGGGCCGGCGGAGCATGCCGACCAGTGCCTGCCGCTTCTTGGAGCCTGCCTGCGCGGAATGCTTCGAAGGCTTCGGTCACCGTCTCCTCCGAGGTGAGGGCTGAGCCGGCGATGCTGGCCTCCTGAAAGACCCGTGCCGCTTCTGGATCGATCCGCCCGGTGACGACTGCACGGGCACCGTACTCCACGATGAACCTGGCCGCTCGAACTCCGGCCCCACGGGGTCTCCCGCAGAGCGCATTCGCGACTGAATGGACCTCTCCCGTCTCCATCTCGATGAAGGTGAAGAACGGGGCATGGGCGAGGCTGTGCTCGATCGGAGCCTGGAGCCCCGCTGCCTGTGCGGTGATGCAGACCATCATCCCTGGGTGCCCTCCTATCTTTCTCGCAGTTCTGGGTTGGTCGTGTCGGTCCGGAGGCGGGCCGGGGCCCTGTTTTTAGGGCGATCCACAGTCGCCGCTGCAGTGGTCGTGGTTGCAGACACCTGCGCCGCCCTCGAGCGTTCCTTCAGAGAAGGAATGGGCGACCTCGTCGAGGTCCCCTGTGACGCCGAGGACGACCTCGATCCCGTTCTGACAGAAGAGGTCGACCGCCCGCGGACCCATGCCGCCGGCGATGACGGCACCGATCCCATGCTCCGCCAGGTAGACGGGGAGGAATCCCGGCTGGTGGCCGGGATTGGCGAGGTCCGCCTCCCGCACGGCCGTCCCGTTTTCGATGCTGTATACTGCGTACCCCTCGCAGTGGCCGAAGTGGCCGGAGACTGCGGATCCTTCCTGTGCTATCGCAATTTTCATACTGACCATTCCACTGTGATTTCGTCTGTTGCAGCCGGTCTGTGGGCATGGGCCGCGGCCGCCGACAGCGCTGCGTTCGAATGGATCCCTGCGAGGATGTCCTGGCACGGAGACCGGTTCGTCCATCGGGACTCCGATGGATATTTACTCATATGCGCCTTATTGTAAAAAGACAGCTCTTTCGGGGCAGGCGACCTCCTTCTCTCCAAGATCCAGGGTCACCACCGGCTCGATCCCCTCGCCTCCGCTGTCAGGGTCGACCTCTCAGGTGACCGGCGGTGACCGTTCACCAGCGTGACGGTCCGCGTACTCCAGCTGCTGGCCCACGCCCGTCTCCGCAAGGGGGGCGGCACGTGCCAGCGCCACCTTCGCGAGGAGCGAGGTGCAGTGGCAGGCATGGAGCGCGGAAAGGGAGAGGCCCTGGAGGTAGGCGCAGGTGCCCCGGAGCTTCTCGCCGTCCTCCCGGAGGTGCAGGCCGCCGATGACGTCCACGACCCGTTCCTCCCCGAAGCACCGGCGGGCGTGTTCGATGGTGTTGCAGATACCGGCGTGGGCACACCCTGTCACCACCACGAGCCCCTCGCTGCTCCGGTAGGCGAGGGAGGTATCGTCTTGCAGCCGATCGGGCTCGATGCGGCCCCCGGGCATCACGATCCGCCGCGTGCCGGGGTCGAACGCCTCGAACGGGAAGCGGCGCTCGATCTCGCCAAGAAAGACCAGGTTTGGAGTGAGGAAGATCGGGTCGGCGCTGAACTCGACCGGCAGTATTCGTCGTACCGCTGCCTCATCGAGCAGGGGACCGATGTCCGCGATGGGTGGTTTGGGGCGGCGTTGCAGGCAGAGCGGGTGCCCGACCAGTCGGGGGAAACGGTGCGCGGTGCCCTCCATGGCTGCCTCGACAAACAGGCGAAGGAGATGGTACAGGCCCCCTGTGTGGTCGTTGTGCCCGTGGGAGAGGACGATGGCGTCGAGGTCGAGCAGGTCGATGTCCAGCCTCTCGGCGTTCCGAACAACGAGGTCCGAGTACCCCGTGTCGAACAGGATCTTCTGCCCTTCCGCTTCGATAAAGATGGCAAAGCCGTGCTCGGCGCGGAGGGGACCGTCATAGAGCGCCGTATTATCCACGATGACCGTCGCTTTCATGGTCGTGCTGTGGAGATGGGTCGTCGTGTTGGATGATGAAACCCCCTTCGTGTCGCCCATCCTCATTTCGTCTGGTGGGTTGGCTGGGGGTCCCGATCGTCACCCTTATTGTTAGGTGAAGTCTAACTAACTATGATCACTGCATGGAGGACAGGGAGGAACTCCTCTTCGAGGCCATCGAGAACCTGCTCAGGATCCGGAACGAGTGCTCCTGCGCGGTCTTTGGCGAGTGCGGACTCGGAGATCTGACCGTGAAGCAGGTGGCCTGCCTGAAACTGATCGACCGGGAGGGCGACATCACCTTCAGCCGGCTCGCCGAGATCACCCGGACCTCCCGGCCCACGATCACCGAGATGATCAACCGATGCGCCCGGATGGAGTGCGTGTACCGGGAACGCTCCTCCGACGATCGGAGGGTCCAGTTTATCAGGCTGACAGAGAAGGGGCAGCAGATTGCCCGCGCGGAGCGGGCGATCCTCTCCCAGGTGGTGAACCGAATGATCCGATCGCTCGACCAGTGCGAGATGGATCGACTGGTCGAGATCCTGGAGAAGGTTCGCTGATCTCTCTCGATCCAAATTGTTAGGTAAATTCGAACTAAGTATCAGGAATTCACTATGCAGACCGCTGATAAAGACACCCCCCGGGAGTACCCGGTCGTACCGCTGCTGGAACTTGTCGTTTACCCCGAGACCCGCACCCGGTTCCCGGTTGATCCAACCACGGGTCGGCGCCTCCTCACCGCTGCCGCCCTCGACCCAGGGTCATGCGCCGTGGGATTGACGGTGAGGGGCGCGAACCCACCGGTGAACTCCGCGGAATCGCTCTCCACCACCGGCAACCTGCTGCGCGTGGTCCTGGTGGAACCGACAGACGACGGTTTCCTGGTCGTCGCGGACGTCGTCGAGCGGGTACGGGTTCTCTCTCTCACCGGGGATGACGGGGCCCTAGTCGCCGTTTGCGAACCGTTCCCGGACGTGCAGGATCTCGATGACGACGAACAGGCTCGCCTCCTCCGGGAGGTGCAGGCTGCCGTTCGCGAGATCTCGAGCCGGTTCGAGGGCGCCGAGAAGTTCGTCCAGCCGGTCGACCAGATGGACTCGGTCGACCAGGTGCTCGGTTTCGTCATGCCGTTCATGCCGATCGACCTGGACCAGAAGCAGGCGCTCCTCGAAACAGCCTCAGTCCGTGAGCGGTACGAACAGTTTCTTGCCCTCCTCGTCGAGGCGAGAGATGCGATCAATCTCCGTGTCGAGGTGGCGCAGAAGGTATCACACCGGGTCAACCGGGCGAATCGCGAGTCGATGCTTCGAGAGCAGCTCCGGGTGATCCAGGAGGAGCTCGGCCTGAACGAGGGTTCGGGCGATCACGCGGGGTACCTGGAACGGATCGAGGCGTCGGCGATGCCCGACGAGGTACGCCGACGAGCGATCGCCGAGGCGCGAAGGCTCGAGGTCGGCGGGAGCAATAACCATGAGAGTACGGTGATTCGAAACTACCTGGACCTGCTGCTCGACCTCCCCTGGGAGACTGGACCGGTCCCGGAGATCAACACCATCGAATCGCGCCGGGTCCTCGACAGCCACCATAACGGCCTGGAGAAAGTGAAGGAGCGGATCGTCCAGCACCTGGCGGTGATGAGGCTCAAGGGCGGGCGGCAGGGATCGATCCTGCTCCTCTCCGGTCCCCCTGGCACCGGAAAGACCAGCCTCGGCAAGAGCATCGCCGAAGCGCTCGGTCGTGAGTACGTGCGGGTGAGCCTCGGCGGCGTTCGGGACGAGGCCGAGATTCGTGGCCACCGGCGGACCTACGTCGGAGCCCTGCCCGGCCGGATCATCCAGGGGATTCGGAGGGCTGGCACGAAGAACCCCGTCTTCGTCCTGGACGAGATCGACAAGCTTGCCTCGTCGCACAGCGGTGATCCGGCGAGCGCGCTGCTCGAAGCGCTCGACCCAGAGCAGAACAGCGCCTTCTCGGACCACTACGTGGAGGTCCCCTACGACCTGTCGGACGTCTTCTTCATCGCGACGGCCAACTCGCTCACCACGATCCCGGCACCCCTCCTCGACCGGATGGAGCTGATCGAGGTCTCCGGGTACACAGCGCGCGAGAAGTTCGCGATTGCAAAGGACCACCTGGTCCCCGAGGTACTGGAGGCGCATGGTCTCGACGCGGATCAGCTGTGTGTCGAGGATGACGCGCTCCGGGGAATCATTGAGCGGTACACTCGCGAGGCGGGCGTTCGGCAGCTGAAGCGTGAGCTCGAGAAGGTCGCCCGCCACGTCTCGGAGCGTCTGGTCTCCCAGACCGCAGAGCCGCCCGTCGTGGTGAGGCTCCTGGATCTCGCCACCATTCTGGGGAGGGAGCCGGTGCGGCTGGAGATGATGCGCCGCGACGCCGTGCCGGGTGTCGTGACCG
>CAYLUL010000025.1:0-2373 GCA_964386835.1 uncultured Methanospirillum sp. | reverse complement strand
ACCCGGGTTTTCCCCTCTTTCACTGGCATGGACCCCCGTCGGTGGGGACGTCCTCTTTATCGAGGCCACGTTCATGCCCGGGTCGGGGAAGCTCACCCTGACGGGCCAGCTCGGGGAGGTGATGAAGGAGTCGGCGACGATCTCGCTCTCGCTGATCCGCTCACGGCTGGCCGGCACCGTGAACGGCTACGACTTCATGGCAAGCGACACCCACATCCATGTCCCCTCGGGCGCGACCCCGAAGGACGGCCCGTCGGCGGGGGTGACCCTCTGCACGGCCCTTGCATCCCTGATCACTGGCCGGGCGGTCGACCCCGAATTGGCGATGACCGGGGAGGTGACCCTCTCGGGGGCGGTTCTACCGGTCGGTGGGATCCGAGAGAAGGTGCTTGCCGCCCACCGGGCGGGGATCCGGCGGGTAGTCCTGCCCCGCGAGAACGAGCGGGATCTGGTGGACGTTCCCGCCGACGTGCGAGAGGTGCTCTCGTTCGTGTTCGTGGAGAACATCGAGGAGGTGCTGCGGGCGGCACTGGGGATCGAACTGCCCCGCAGCACCCTGCTCTCCGTGAACGACCGCCTCACACCGGCCCCAGGCCTTCTCTCTACGGCGTGATCGTCCGGCTCACCGTTCGGAGGAATGGGGTCGGTTCAGAACGGTGAGTTCCCGGCGGTGTGGGCCTGGGCGATGGCACAGAGAACGAGCGCTATCACGAATACTCCGTCGAGCCATGCCGCCTCAGGGAACTCGGTCAGGTGGCGCTCGAGGGCAGCAACGCCGACCACGACCCCGGCGAGGGCGAGGACCGTCCCGGTGAGCGCAAGCCGTTGCGATGAGACCATGCACGAGTCTTGTCGTCCTTGAGTCTTCAACGATGTGGTCGGTGGCGGCCTGGTCACGCCAGTACATCGAACATCGGGCGCCTCACTCCGACCCAGGCCCTCGTTCTGGCCGACACCCATCGGTTGCCCCGGGCGCCGGCAGGGACTCGGACTCGATGTAGATCCGGTTCGTCTCGGGGAACGCCTGCCGCAGGTCGGCTTCGATCCGGCGGATGGCGACGTGCATCTGCTCGGCAGTCGTGCCCACAACGAAACAGACCCCCATGTTCACGAGCAGGTCGTGAGGGCCCATGTACATGGTAAGGATGTCACCGGCGCGCTCGACTGCCGGGTCGGACTCCACGCGCCGGCGGATCTCGGCGAGCTCTTCAGGGTTCACGCCTTCGCCGAGAAGGAGGCCGCTGGAGCGCGATGAGAGGACACCAGCCACGCTCATCAGCAGCAGGCCGATCGCGATCGAGGCGATGCCGTCGAGGTACGGGTTGTTGAAATAGTGCCCCAGGAAGATCCCGAGAAAGGCGAAGACGAGCCCGAGCAGGGCGGCGCTGTCCTCCAGGACGACGGTGTAGAGGCTCGGATCCTTGGACCGCCGGATGTACTCCACTGCACCGAGGCTCCCCTTGGCCGCGATAAACTGCCGAACGGCGACGGAGAAGGACCAGGACTCGACGAGGAACGCGATGCCGAGGACCAGGTACGCCATCATCGGGTCGCCCATCTGGGTTGCCGGTGCGACGTGGCGGATGTGCGAGATCCCCTCGTAGACCGACATGCCGCCGCCGATGCCGAAGATGGAGACGGCCACGATGTGGGTCCAGAAGTAGAGGGACTTGCCGTGCCCGAACGGGTGCGCCGCATCGGGCGGTTGCCGGGCGCGCCTCATCCCGAGCAGCACCAGTCCACCATTCCCCGTGTCGACCAGCGAGTGGATCCCCTCGGAGATCATCGCCGATGAACCCGTCGTCAGCGCCACCGCGAACTTGATGATCGCGATCAGCAGGTTGCCGATGATGGCCGCCACCACCGCGACCCTTGATCCGCCCTGTGTTGTCATGGACCCTCTCTTCCCCGTTCCGTGCGCCGGCTCCCGGGCATTGAGCGTGCCCGTCCGGCTGCCGGTGCAGGGATCAGTGTTGGACCTTCCGGTATTAGAGGACCGGCACCGTGTAGATGTCAACGCCTCATCCTGGGCAAACATTACGGGTGGCCGTATAATTATCAGGTCACGAATCACCGGGGTACCTGGCCATGGACATCACCTCGCGCCTGCGGCTTTCCCTCGGGTTTGTCTCGACCACATTCGCAATGCTCTTCGGGACCAACAGGGGTCGGCGCTCCCCCCTTGGTCCCGGTGCGGTCGAGATCCTCTATAGGTCGTACTTCTCCACAGTCTGCATGGGGGAGATCGCGGGCATGCTGGGTGTCACGCCGAGTTCCGCCGCCGACCTGGTGAACTACCTGGAGCGGGAGGGCTTCGTCCGCCGGGAGCGCGATCCACTGGACCACCGGCGGGTCCTGGTCGTGACAGCCGAG
>CAYLUL010000024.1:0-19009 GCA_964386835.1 uncultured Methanospirillum sp. | reverse complement strand
ACCAGTCCTACGTCGACTCGGCCCGTGCGGGCGTCGCCCGGGCGAACGCGAGCACACGAATCAGGGTCGAGGAGTTCACCCCGGCCGACCGGAACCGGCTCGAGGCGCGCCTCCAGGACAGGACCGAGCTCCCGGGCCTGGTCGTAATCCAGGACTCGGGGGCCTGGCCCGGAGCGGTGGAACGGTGGGCCGATACCCACCCCGGGATGCAGTTTGTGGCGATCGACACGGCCGTCCCCGAACACTCGAATGTCCGCTCGGTCCGGGTCACCGCGGAGGGCGTATCGTTCCTCGCCGGCGCCCTGGCAGGAGCCGGCTCTGGCGGAGGGCCGGTCGCCGTGATCGCGGGGATGCCGTCCCCGGTGATGGACGAATTCGTCCGGGGGTTCTCGGACGGGGCGGCGGTTGAGAGCCCGGAGACCCGGGTCGAGGTCCGCTACCTCTCGAACGGGGTCGATGGCTTCTCGGACCCGGAGAGGGGGCGGGCAGTCGCTGAGGCGCTCTACCAGAACGGCACCGCCGTCATCTACGCCGCATGCGGCGGCTCCTCGACGGGCGTGATCGAGGCGGCAGGGCGTGCCCCGGGCCGGTTCGTCGTCGGCGTCGACCGCGACCAGGCCGACCTCGGGCCCACCGTGGTGCTGGGATCGGCGGTGAAAAGGGTGGACCGGGTCGTCGAGGAGGCGCTCCTCGGGTACGCCGATGGAGCCTTCACTCCCGGCGATACGGTCATCGGCCTTGAGGAAGAGGCCACCCGGATCGTGCTGAACCCGCGGTTCCAGGGCCTCGCCCCCGTGCTGGAGCGCCACCGTGCGAGTGCCGGGGAGCGGGACCAGTGATCGCCGACCTGGTCGTCACGGTCCTGATCTATCGGAGCGGCGGCTCCTTCCGGGCGGAGTGTGCCGCGTTCGGCCTCGTGGCCACCGCGGGGTCTGCCGAGGATGCACAGGAAGAGGTGCTCCGGCTCGTCCGTCGCCGGCTCGCCGAGCTCGCGGAGGAGCGGGAGCTCGACACGTTCCTCGCCGGGGCCGGGTTCGTGGTTGACAACGGCGTCCTCCGCACCGAGGAGCGCCTGGTCTCGGCAGGAGAGGCCGTCGTCACGATCCCGTTTTAGGGGGGGTGCGACCGCCGAGGGCGACCAGCATCTCTTCGAGCGACGGGGAGTGGGACTCGACCCGTTCCACCCGTCCCCCTTCGATGGCAACGGTGGCCGTGATGGCGTTCATCTCCTCGATGGACGCCGCTTCCGCCCGGTAGCCGGCCCCGTCGACGACCGCGGACAGCGCCGGGTCCGGCGCCCGTCCCGCGGGGAGCGAGAAGTGGACCTGGTAGGTCGGCGGGCCAAACCGGCTTCGGAGTTCGTCCATGCTGCCGAACGCGGCACATCGCCCCTTGGAGAGGATCAGGACATGGTCACAGAGGGCCTCGACCTGGAAGAGATTGTGGGCGGAGAGGACGATCGTCTTGCCGCGGGACCGGAGTTCGGCGAGGTAATCGGCAATGTACCGGCTCGTCATCGGGTCCAGGCCCGACGTCGGCTCGTCGTAGACAAGAAGCGACGGGTCGTGGATGAGCGAGCGGGCGATCGCGACCTTTCGCTTCATCCCCTTCGAGAGCTCGGCGCACCGCTTGTTGCCGTGGTCGAGCCCGAGCGCGCCGAGCAGCCGCTCCTGTCGCTCGAGGACCGTCTCTTTCGAGAGGCCGTAGAGCTCGCCGAAAAACCCGAGGTAGTCGGGGACGGTCATCGTCTCGTAGAGACGGGACTCCTCGGACAGGTACCCGAGCCGCTCCTTGAGGGCGACCGGGTCGGAAAGGACGTCGATCCCGTCCACGACCAGGCTCCCCGAGGTCGGCTGGACCAGGCCAGCGAGGCACTTGAGGAGGGTCGTCTTGCCCGCTCCGTTGTGACCGATCACGCCGAAGCACTCAGCCGTCGTGCAGTCGAACGAGACCCCGTCGAGGGCCTTGAAATCCCCGTAGCGCTTCTCCAGATCCCGCGCCTCGATCATCAGATCACCCTTGGTACGAACAGATGTTATTACTTCGGGAACGACCAAAGAATGCTGATCGGCCGTGCACCCCGTCCTGACGATCGCGAAGTATGAGCTCCTCCGATCAGCGACCCAGATGCGGCGGGATTTGATCCCGGTTGCCGTCGGCCTCTTTGTCCTGCTTCTTCTCGTCAGCGGGTTCGCGGCCCAGAGCGGGATGCACCTCTCGGACGGTCTCTACACGGTCGGCGTCGACGATCCCGCCTTTGCGTCCGTCCTCGCGAAAGACCCGCGCTTCGTGGTCTACCAGGGTGACGCCTCAGTCCTGGCGCGTGAACGCGGCACCCTGGACCTGGTGGTGGTCGGCGGACAGGCCCGCGCCGCATCCACACCCCGGGGCCAGGCGGCGCAGAAGGCCCTCCGCCAGGTCTACGACGCCTACGTCGCGTCCGTCTATTCGGCGGAGCCGGACCTCTTCGCCGCCTACCCGCTCTGGATCGACACCGAGGAGGTGAAGAGCGAGGTCGACTTCTCCGCCACCGCGGGCGGGCAGCAGGTGGGCCTCCGGCCCGATACCTCGTCGCCTACCCCCGAGGGAACGGTGGAACCAGTGGCCGAGCCGCCACCCGGGATCGGGGTCACCGCAGACGAGCTCCGGCGCGAACTCGTCCAGGACGCCGCGAGTGACGACCGGCTCAACCGGTACACGGACATGCTCCAGAGCGGGACCGACGGTGAGTTCCGGACTCCGGCCCAGCTCTCACCGCCGCTTCCCTTCGACTCGATCGTGCTCATCTTCGTCTTCATCTTCCCGCTCTACTTCACGAGCCAGTTCTTTATGATGGCAATCATGAACGAGCGGATCGACCGGCGGGGCGAGGCGCTGCTGGCGTCGCCGGTACACCCGGCGCTGGTCCTCCTGGGCAAGGGGTTACCGTACCTGGTGGGGATGCTCCTCGTCTCGACCGTCCTCCTCCTCGTCCTCGGGGCGCCGATCGTCATCCTCGCCGTGCTGCTCCCGGTGATCCTCTTCTTCCTTGCCGCAGCCCTGCTGATCGGGATGACCGCCCGGTCGTTCAAGGAGCTCTCCTTCGTCTCGATCTTCTTCTCGACGGTCGCGACCAGTTACCTCTTCTTCCCCTCGGTCTTCGCGAACGTCCACGTGATCGCGCTCGTCTCCCCGATGACCCTCGTGGTCTACGCCCTCCAGGGGACGCCGATCACCCTCACCGACTATCTCTACTCGACCGTCCTCTTCTACCTGGTCGCCGGCGTCCTCTTCTATGCCGGGGCGAGGAACTTCACCGAGGAGCGGCTCTTCTCACAGTCCCGGCCACTCACGCGGATCCGGGAGTTCATCAGTTCGGCCCTCTCCGATCGCCACCCGTACGCCTCGCTCTTCCTCCTCTCGGCCCTCCTGATCCCGTTCGTCTTCATGGCGCAGATGATGGCGCTGACGCTCTTCTTCAACCTCCCGATGCCCTGGTCGATCCTGCTCCTCCTCGTATCGGCCGCGTTCGTCGAGGAGCTGGCGAAGTCGCTCGGGCTCTACGCTCTCTTCGCCCGGAGCGAACGGTTCCGCTCCTGGCGGGTCCTCGTCCCGGCGGGGGTGGCGGTCGCATTCGGGTTCCTCGCCGGCGAGAAGCTCCTGCTCTTCGCCACCCTCGTCCAGATCACCGAGTCGGTCTTCGGCACCGTCCTCTTCACCTCGCTCCAGGCGCTCTGGATGCCGCTTCTTCTCCACCTCGCCGGCGTCCTGATCGTGGGAACTGCCGTGCTCGCCGGCGGACGGCGGGGGTATGTCCCCGGGCTCGTGCTCGCGACGGCGGTCCACGTCCTCTACAACCTCGCCGTCCTCCAGGGAGTGATCGGATGAACCGGCGCCATATCGGCCTGATCGCGAAGAAGGAGCTTCGCGGGCTCTCGCAGGAGCGGACGATCCTGCTTGCAGTCCTGCTCCAGGTCTTTATCGCGGTCTTCTCATCGTTCCTGATGGTGGGCCTCGCCTCCCTCTACGACCCGTCCACGCTCTCCCGTTCGGTCACCACCGAGTACGCGGTCGGGTATGCCGGGAACGAGTCGCCCCTCCTGCAACGGCTCGAGGCGGCGCCCGGCCTTCGGGTCCATCCGATGGACCTCTCGGTCGCCGTCCAGGCGCTCCGCGAGCGGAAGCTCTCCGCCGTGGTTCACGTCCCGGACACGAGCCCGGGCGGCGCGGACCCGGTGAAGCTGACGCTCTACACCCTCCAGAACGACATCACCGCATCGGTCCTGAACGTCCGGTTGAAGGGCGTCTTCGAGGCGTACGAGACTGATCTCCGCGAGCTCCGCGCCGACCGGATCGAGGAGCGGCCCCTGCCGCTCCGGGTGCCCACCCCCCGGGGGGCGGAGTTCTACGAGTTCGTCTTCGGACTGCTCGTCCCCCTCCTGGTGCTGATGCCGGCGATCATCGCGGCGGCGCTGATCATCGACCTCATCACCGAGGAGTACCAGCAGCGGACCCTGGAGACCCTGCTTGCGACTCCCATCACGTTCACCGAGGCGCTCTGGGGCAAGATCGCCGCCTGCCTGGTCCTGGTCCCGCTCCAGGCCGGCGCCTGGCTCATCCTGCTCGCCCTGAACGGGATCCGGGTGGCGGCGCCGGTCGAGATCGTCCTCCATGCGACCGCCGCGTCCGCCGTCCTCGTCCTCCTCGGCGCCCTGGTCTCGCTTCACTACCGCGAGCGGACCAGCGCCCAGTTCGTCTTCTCGACCGGGCTCGTCGTCGTGATGCTGCTCGCGCTCGCGGTCCCCGCGAACCCACTCAACCTGATCGCCCGCCTCTCGGTGGGATCGGCCGGCCTCGACCACTGGGTCGTGCTCCTCCTGGTCACGGCCGTGACGGTCCTGCTCGCCTGGGCAACGACGCGCTACGCCCAGTCGGTGACGAAGGCCTTCCTCGAGGGATGACGATGAGACGGGACGGTCAGCAGGGCTCGTCCAGCACGTAGAGCGCCCACCCGACCAGCTCGCGCCCGTATCCGAAGTACTCCTCCTGGATGCGGTCGAGGTAGGTGCGCAGCTCCTCGTCGTCGGGGTCGGCGCGGAGGCGCTCGCGGCAGCTGGCCCAGATCGCTCCCTCGTACGCGTCGAAGTCGGCCTCGGTCGAACGAACGACCCCGGTGAGCGCGAACCCCTCCTCGCGGGCGATCGTGAGCAGTTCGTACTCGGTGAGGCAGTCGGCGAAGTCGCGGGCGAACTCGGGGGGGACCCGCTCGGTCCGCCAGTACCGCTCGCCGAGGATTGCACGCCCCCCGGGGGGCAGGAGCCGGCGGAGGGCGCCGATCGCCTCCGCGGTCCCGCCGAAGAGCGAAGCGGACCCCAGGCAGAGAACAACCGTGATGCCGGCGGGGAGGGCAAGGGGGGCGGCGGCGTCCTGGCACCGGACCTCGACCCGATCGGCGCACCCCGCCTCCTCGAGCCGCGCCCGCGCCGCCTCGACGGCCCCCGGACGGTTCTCGATCCCGATCCCCCGGCACCCGTTGGTCGTGGCGACGAGGGCGAGGACGGACCCGCTCCCACACCCCAGGTCGAGGACCAGGTCGGCGGGCCCGATCCGGGCGAGCCGCGCCGCGGCGAGCACCCGTTCGGGATTGGTCGGGTTCATGATCGCGAGGTCGGACTGGAGGTCCCAGGCGCTGGCATCATCCATGCATCGTGGGTGGACATCCGGACCATATCAAGCTGCGGCCGGTGCCCATCATCATTGCCGGGCAATATCGGGGGGCGTCGTTGGGGTGCAAATTACTATTATACGCCGATTTGAATGGATGTCTGTCGACAGGAGGTCGACGGGGAGGAGAGAGAGATGGTACAAAAAGAGTCCGTCGCCGAGCTCGTTTCGAGGCTCGTCCAGGGAACCACCTATGAGATGCTCGATGCGGCCGAGGCGATCGGCCGAACGGGGGAGAAGGGAGTCACGGCAGTCGCCCCGATCCTGAAGTCAGACGATCGGGAGACCCGCTGGCGCGCCGCGGTCGCCCTTGAGCGGATCGGCAAGCCCGCGGTTGAGACACTCGTTGCCGCGGCCCGTGATAACGACTTCCTCGTGCGGGTCCCGGCGATCTGGGCCCTGGAGCAGATCGGGGACCCCCGCGCCGTGGAGCCGCTCGTTGAGAACCTGAACGGAACGAACGAGTGTTGCCGCTGGATGGCAGCGGCCGCCCTCTCGAAGATCGGCGGCGACCAGGAGCGGGCCGCCGTCGAGGACGCGTTCGCCTCCGACCCGGCGGGACGGGGGATCGTCGAAGAGCTGATCGAAGGGTCCTGAACCCACCGGCGCCGGCCCCTGCCCGAGGAGTAAGCCGGCTCAACCTTTTTTCAATTGGAGGTGCGGGGGAGTATCCCCCGGGCAGCCGCTCAGCCCGCCTGGAACGAACCCAGGACGGTATCGAGTTCGGAGACCAGCTTATCGTGCGCTCGGGGAAGCGCCCAGAGGTGGAACGTGTACCCGGTGTCCCCACGGGTAGTCACCACCAGGACGTTGCGGTAGGCGATGTCATCGTACCGGACCGCGTAGAGCAACCGGTGGGCGGGGTTGCCGGCGACCATCACCTGCTTCTCCTCGATCACCGCCGCCCCGACATTGAGGAGGTGGGCGCGGCTCTCGGTGAACCAGCGGTTGAGGACATCGAGGCGTTCCGTCGGCGGGAACTGGACTGAGAGGTTCGGCGTGGTCGAGACATAGAGCTGGCTCCCGCCGCCGAGATCGAAGGTCAGGGTGACGTTCCCCCCGGCATCCACCTCGTCCTCGGTGAGGTTCCACGCGGGCGGGTGGGTGAACGAGAGGCCATGCTTCTGGTAGATCACCTGCTCCGGGGCCGAGCAGCCGGCGCCGAGAACGAGGGCGACGAGGAGGACCCCGGCGGCGATCAGGAGTGGACGCATCGAGAGGAGGGTTTGGCGCGCGAGGTAATCAGGCCTGCGGGTCCGGTGCGCCGCCCACTTCACCGGTGCACGGTGCGGCGTTCGGCCCGGCAATGACCTTCCCCATCATGACCAGGTCCTCGTATCGGCCGTCGAGGCAAAAGGCCTCGCGCCGGGTCCCCTCCACCTCGAACCCCTCCTTCTGGTAGAGCCGGATCGCCGCGGGGTTGGTCGCGACGACCATGCAGTCGAGCCGTCGGAATCCACGGGCCCGAACCTCCGCCTCGATGAACCGGAGGGTCGCGGTCCCGATCCCCCGGCCCCAAACAGCCGGGTCGAGGTAGAGAAAGAAAGTCGCCGCGTGGGAGAGCCGGGTGCCGGGCGCCAGGACGTAGAAGCCGGCCCCGCCCACGACCCGGTCGCCTGTGCGGACCGTCCAGAGCGAGACAAATCCCTGCTGCACGTGTCCCCAGAGGGCCTGTGTCGACGCCATCGGGACGGGGGGGATTGACTCGAAGTGCTCGACGATCCCGGGAAGGTTTGCCAGTTCGTTGAGGCGGGACAGGTCTTCTGCGGTGACCGGGAGGAACCGGACCGGCTGGGAGCGATCGCCGTGCATATGCCGATATCGACCTGAGAACTGATGAACACCACGTCCTCCGCGAGAAAGATGAGGCACAACGGCGAACAGGATCCACCATGCGGATCATCACCCCGACCGCCGTGCTCCGCGACTGGAGGCTCGCCGACGCGACGGCCCTGGCACAGCACGCCGACAACCCCCGCGTCGCCGCCTGTATGCGGGACGGGTTCCCGTACCCCTACACCCTGGAGAACGCGGTCCGGTTCATCTCGTTCGCCACGACACCGGGCCGGCAGCTCCTGCTCGCGATCGAGGTGGACGGCGAGACCGTCGGGGGGATCGGAGTCCACCCGCTCGACGATGTCTACGCCCGGACGGGCGAGATCGGGTACTGGCTCGCCGAGCCCTACTGGGGACGGGGGATCGTGACCGATGCCGTGCGGGCCATCGTTCCGATCGCTTTCACTGAGATGGGCCTTGTCCGCCTGGAGGCCGGCGTCTTCTCCAACAACCCGGCGTCGATGCGGGTCCTGGAGCACGCCGGCTTTGTCCGCGAGGCCGTGCATGCGCGGGCGATCACCAAGCACGGCCAGCTCCTCGACGAAGTCATCTACGCACAGTTCTCGTCCCCGGGCGATGATTAGGTTCGAAATCGCGATAGGCGCTCAGGTGCTGCCACCCACCGGGGACCGATCCATACCGCCGCGACCCGTATTAACCGGTCGTCGATGGGAGGACTCCTCAATGCGGAACGAGAGGCCGCCCCGGTCATCTCGGTTCGCTGATTCAGAGTGATTGGCACCGATTGGAGGTGATGTATCCCCCAGAACGCCTCCAGGCCTCATGATTGCAGCCGGTGCCGACATCGAAACGTCGCGGTGGATCGACCCGGGCGCGGGACCGCCGGTCGGATCATGCTTTTTCCGGACGTGGTGTTGAGCGGTCGGTGCACGGCACTAGTGAGAGGCTCGAACAATCGCCACTATCGCCTGGCAAAATACTATCACCCATTGTGTCCTTCGTCTCTATATTCCGTTTTGAGCGGCCCCGAAGCCACAGTACCGCACGCCCCACCCGGGACAGCCCCGAAGGCCGGCGCTCATCTATGGGACGATGAGGTATTCCATGATCAGGCGCGTCTATCTTTCCCAGCTCGGCTTCCTGGTACTCCTTCTGCTCTTCGCCGTTGCCACAGCCAGTGCAGCCACACCGACCATCAGCGGCATCTCGCCGGCATCGGCCACCAAGGGCACCACGGTCATTGTGATGATCACGGGGACGAACTTCGCTTCCGGCGCGGAAGTGATGATCTACGGCAGCGCAGGGGGACAGGGTGCCAGATACCTCGCGACCGGCGAGACCGTGCTCAGTGCCAACACGATCCGGTGCGCGCTCCCCATCGGGGGCACCGCACCAACCGCCCTGTACACCGTGGCCGTCCGCAACCCCGGTGGTGCCTGGGTCACCAAACCCGGGGCGTTTGCCGTGAAAGCCGCGCTTCGGACACCCACCGTGACCGGCATCTCACCTCCATCGGCGAACCGCGGCACGACGCTCACCCTGACCATCACCGGGACCAACTTTGCGTCCGGCACCGAGGTGCTCGTCGGTGGAGGAGGTACCGCGCTATATGCGACGGGGGAGACCCTGGTCAATGCCAATACCCTGCGATGCACCCTGGCCGTGCCCGCGAACGCGTACGTGGGGTTATACGCTGTCGCGGTCAGGAACCCGGGCGGGGCATGGGTTGAGCGGCGTGGTCTCTTTACCGTGAAGGCCCCGGCGAAACCGACCGTCACCGGCGTCTCGCCCATATCGGCGAACCGCGGCACAACGCTCACCGTGACCGTCACCGGCAGCAACTTCGAGACCGGCACCCAGGTCGGGTTCTATCGGTTCGGCTGGGTTAACGCGACCGGTGAGACCCGGATCAATGCGAACACGGTACGCTGCACGCTCTCCATCCCAGCAACGGCACGCACCGGGGCATACACCGTCTATGTCCAGAACCCGGGTGGGGCCTGGGCTCTGAAGAATGCCGCCTTCACCGTCCTGGCCCCGGCGGCACCGACCGTCACCGGGATCTCGCCCGCATCGGCATCCCGGGGTTCAACGGTCGTCACAACCGTCACCGGCACCAACTTCGTCAGCGGGACCGAGGTTGCCATCGCACTCGGCGGAAAGACGATCGACGCCACCGGGGAGACCCTGGTCAATGCCAACACCCTGCGGTGCACCCTGACCGTGCCCGGGAACGCGTATACCGGGTCGTACGCTGTCTGGGTCCGGAACCCGGGCACGAGTACGTGGAGTTACCGGGCAAACGCGTTCACCGTGACGACCGCACCGACTCCGCTCGTCACCAGCATCTCGCCGTCGACCGCGTCACGGGGGTCGGCCATCACTGCCACCGTCTCGGGGGCCAGGTTCGTGCCCGGAGCCCAGGTCTTCCTTTACGGGACCTTCAGCGGGCAGCTCTCGAAGATCGAGGCGACCGGAGAGACCGTGGTCAACGAGAACACCATCCGCTGCACCTTCGTCATCCCATCGACGGCCTGGATCGGAACCTATGCGATCGATGTCGGCAACCCGGGAGTCTCCCGACATGGCTTCCGGGGCGGTGTCTTCACCGTGACGTCCCAGGCAGCCCCGACCATCACCGGGATCTCGCCGACAGCGGCAACCCGCGGGACCACCGTCGAGGCCATCGTTTCCGGGACAAACTTTGCGAGCGGGGCCCAGGTCGAGCTCACCGGGGGCGGGACCACGATCGCGGCGACGGGCGAGACGCTCCTTGGTGCAACCCAGATACGCTGCAACGTCTATGTGCCCTCAACCGCGTCCCTGGGGGCGTACTCGGTGAGAGTCCGGAACCCCACGAGTGTTTGGGTCACCAAGCCAGGGGTCTTCACGGTGAATGCTCTGGCTTCGCCGACGATCACCGGGATCTCGCCGACCACGGCGACCAGGGGCTCGACCATCACCGCAACCGTCACGGGCACGAACTTCGTGAGCGGGACCGAGGTCGCCGTGATTGGGAACGGGGTTTACTATTACGCGACCGGTGAGACGCTGCTCAGTACCAGCCAGATGCGCTGCACGCTCGCCATCCCCTCCACGGCCTCGGTCGGCCCATATCTCCTGGTGGTGAAAAATCCGGGCACGACATCCTGGGTATCCAGGTCGGGCGCCTTCTCGGTCGTCGACGGCACGGTCCCGACCATCACCGGTTTCTCGCCATCGACGATCTACCGGGGAAGCCTGGTGGCGAGGACGGTCAGCGTCTCCGGGACCAACTTCAAGCCCGGGGCGCAGGTCATCCTCACCGGGGGTGGCCAGACGGTCGAGGCGTTCGGCGAGTCCGTTCTGTACGGGACGACCATCTCCTGTCAGGCGTTCATCCCCACGAATGCATACCTGGGGACTTGGGACGTCAGTGTCCAGAACCCGGGAATGACCACCTGGGTCACGAAGACCGGAGCATTCACGGTGAAAGGCACGCCGACCATCTCCGGCATCTCGCCGACCTCGGCTGCCAGGGGGAGCACGGTGATCACCACGGTGACCGGAACCAACTTCGGACCGGGCATCCAGGCATACCTGGCCTGTTCAGGAACCACGATCTGGGCGACGAGCGTCACGCCGATAAGTGCCAACCAGTTCCGCTGCACGTTCGTCATCCCTGCCGGTGCCACCGTCGGCGATTACTTATTGGGCATGTCGGCGACCGGCATGAGCTACTGGGTCGAGACGGCCGAGGGGTTCTTCACGGTTCGGGGGTGACCAACGACACCCCCGCCATCTGACCCGGCGCAAGAGAGCGATCCCGGGACGCGGTGACGGTGCCAGAGGGGGGAACGCCCCGGTCAGCACGCCGGATCCCCCCCCCGTTTCGTGCCCGGTCGTCTCACGGCCGAAGGGCGATTGTGCAACATTTTATGAATTTTCTCATTTTTCTGAAAAATTTTTTCTACTCGGAGACCCTATCACAGCCAGGAAGATCCATGACGCCCAACCTGAAGTCGAACGATCATGCATCCCTGCCGGAAAGGACCGTGCACGGGTGCGGACCAGAGAGTAGCTGCCGGCTCGAGGCGATCCTGAGCGTGGACGAGCGCGGGCAGCTCCTGTTGCCGAAGGACGTGCGCCAGAAGGCGGGCATCACGCCGGGCGATAAACTCGCGCTCATCGGATGGGAGAGAGATGGCAGTATCTGCTGCCTCGCGCTGCTCAAAGCGGAGGAGCTGAACGGCGTCATCGAGGGTGTTCTCGGGCCGAAGCTGCGCGGGGATGAGACTGCGTGAGGCGAGAACATGGCGACTGATCAGCAGACGCGCTGCTCGTGCAGTCCGGGTCCCGGGGCGCCTTCGAATGGGTGTTGCGCGACCAACCGTCCGACCGAGGAGATCCGCACGGCTCCGCGCACCGTGACGCCTGCCGACCGGCTGGACCATCTCCTGGCCCGCCTGGGCTGGAACCGGAGCGGTCACCGGGTCGAGCCCGGCCTGTACCGCCTCGGCACCCCGACGGCCGGATCGGACGTCTTTGCCTCGGCGAATTATACCCTCAGTTTCGACGCCCTCCGCTCGGCGCTCGCCGAGTTCGACGCCTGGATCCTGGTGCTGGACACCCACGGGATCAATGTCTGGTGCGCGGCGGGAAAGGGAACCTTCGGGACCGACGAACTCGTCCGGCGGATCACCGCGGCTGATCTTGCTGCGGTCGTGAGCCACCGGCGCATCATCGTGCCACAGCTCGGGGCGCCGGGGGTGTCGGCGCAGGAGGTCGCTCGTCAGTCCGGGTTTGCCGTGGAGTTCGGCCCGGTCCGCGCCCGTGACCTCCCTCGGTACCTCAAAGACCACACGGCAACGCCGTCCATGCGGAAGGTCGAGTTCCCGGTCGCCGACCGGTTGATCCTCGCGCCCGTGGAGCTGGTCGCCGCGCTCCCGCTGTTCCTCGTGGCGATTGCCCTCTGGTTCCTCGCCGGGCCGACGGCGGCAGGTGCCGCAGTCGCGACCATACTTGCCGGGACTGTCCTCTTCCCCGTCCTCCTGCCATTCATCCCGACCCGGGACTTCTCGACTAAGGGATTGATCCTGGGCGGGATTGTCGCCCTTCCCTTTGTGTATGCGTTCGCAACGAACGCTGCGCTGCCCGTCTGGGTGCGGGGGCTCTCGGCATTGACGGTATTTCTCGTCACGACCGCCGTGGTTTCATACCTTGCCCTGAACTTCACCGGCAGCACGACGTTCACGTCCCGGACCGGCGTGAAGAGAGAGATCTTCCGGTACGTCCCGCTCCTGGTAGTCATGGCCGGTGTGGGATTGGTGGGAGGAATCGCGCTGGGCGTGAGCCGCCTTTTCGGGGTGCTCTGATGCTGAACAGTTACACCGAGACGAGCCTGCACTACGATCCAGACCGGTGCATCAACTGCGGACGCTGCACACAGGTCTGCCCGCACGCGGTCTTTGGACCCGGTCCCAACCGCGTGGAACTCGCTCATCCGGCCGCCTGCATGGAGTGCGGTGCCTGCGCCCTCAACTGTCCGGTGCAGGCGATCACCGTGCAGAGCGGCGTGGGCTGCGCCTGGGCGATGATCAGGGCAGCCCTTCGGGGGAAGGATATGGACTCAGAATGCAGCTGCGGGGGCGATGACGATACCTGCTGTGGCTGAGATCATCGTTCGACGCTGAGCACAGAGAACATGCGGGCGCCGGCCCCCGGGTGTCCATGCCATGAGACAGAGCGTGCGCCCCGCTGCTCACCCCGGGGTTGACATAGAGGAGGCGTAGAATCCCGGAAAGCATGGTCGATACCCACCGACCAAAAAATAGTAACAATCGTGAACCACCACCGTACCGACCAGTGAACGACATTGAGTGATCGTTGTTGTTGGTACCGGAGCTCAGCAGATCATGCCTCTTCCGCCGTCGGCCAAACTGATCGACAGGGTGCTTGAGAGCGACGGTCAGCTGACGCAGAAGGACCTGGTCGAGAGGACGGCCCGTCCTTCACGGACCGTTCGCTATGCCCCCGGGCGTCTGAAGGAGAAGAACCTGCTCGTCAAACGGTTCTCGATCATGGACGCCCGGCAGAGCCTCAACAGCCTCCCGGGAGCGCGAGGAGGGGAAAACCGGACCGCCTGACAGGTCACTCCCCCCGATCTCCTCCATCTCAACCCTGCGCGACAGGCATGAGTCATCTCATCTCCCTCACAATAGGCCCGCGGCCTTCAACGACCTGATCCAGTCGCTCGTCGCCTCGCCGGCGTGCGACCAGAAGACGAGGCAGCTCATCTCCATCGCGATGAAAGCCTCTATGGGCGATGCCGCCGCGGTGAGGGCGCACGTGCCGATGACAAAGGTTGCCGGGGCGACGAAAGCAGAGGTCGTGGACGCGGTTCTCATGACCCTGACAGTCTCCGGGGTGCGCGGGGTCGTCACCTGCCTGCCGGAGGTCGTGCAACAGTTCGAGGACGAGTGAGAGGGTGGAAGGCCGCCCACCTCGTCTCTCAGCCGTCACGTCAGACGTTCTTCATGCCGCCTCGCTGCTTCGTGAACCGGTCCCAGTCCCAGGGCTCATCGAGGACCCTGACCTCGACCTCCGTGATCCCGGGGAGCGACGATGTCCGCCTCCTGACCTGCTCGGTGAGATAGTCCACGAGAGGACAGCCCTTGGTGGTCAGGACCAGGTCAACCGTGGCCGCTCCGGTCTTCGGGTCGACGTGGATGTCGCGGATCAGCCCGAGGTCGACCACGTCGATCCCCACCTCGGGGTCGACGACGGTCCGGAGGGCATCCCGGACCTCGTCTTCGCGGGTCAGCTCGAGGCGCTCGTCCTCCCCGACCGGCCATGGCCGCGACCGTTCGAGCTGCCGCAGCCGTTCCTCGAGCTGGTTCTCCCGGTCGAGGAGGCGCGAAACGACCCGGAGCATCGGGTCCGGCATGACGCTCTCGTCCTCGTCCGGTGTGCAGGACCCTCCAGCAATCCGGCCGGGTACGCCGACCACCGTCGCACCGGCGGGGACAGGGCGGACCACGACCGCGCCAGCCCCGATACGAGCGTGGTCTCCGACCGTGATCGGGCCGAGGACCGAGGCCCCGGAACCGATCACGACACCGTTGCCGATGGTCGGGTGGCGCTTACCACCGGAGAGCGAGGTGCCGCCCAGGACCACGCCCATGTAGATCAGGACGTCATCGCCGACCTCTGCCGTCTCACCGATCACCACCCCCATCCCGTGGTCGATCACCACGCGATGACCCATCACGGCTCCGGGATGGATCTCGATCCCGGTCACGAACCGACTGAGGTGCGAGACAAACCGTCCCCAGAACGTCGCGCCGTGGGTCCAGAGCCAGTGGGCGAGGCGGTGAAACCAGAGGGCGTGCAGTCCCGGATACAGAAGCAGGACCTCGATCGTTGAGCGAGCCGCGGGGTCTTTTGCACGGATTGCCTGAATATCTTCGCGAAACGGGGTGAACACCATCGAGAATCCCTCTCTATCTGCGCATGATCGACGGGCGGGACTGGGAGATGCGAGTCACGAGCGTGTCAATTCGAACCGTTGTGCTCCAGGTCATCGTGGCACGTCCCGGCACCACCCTCTGCTTCTCCTATCGTCTGAACCGAAATTTCTCGTATTCACGATTGTTACTTATCCGCACCGCATATCAATCCTGCTCCTGTGCAGGGCACCCAGGGGCGATCCACGACATGGTAGGCGCCGGGGACGACACGATAGGCGGCGTATGTACCAGCCAGGCGATACACACGCCGCATGCACAGCACGCAGGTGTGCCGGTCCCGACCTGCCCGACCGAGGACATCCTTCGCTCTCTAGGAGAGAGCCGTCGTGAAGGACGTGCAGGGCGATCCCGGGCTGTTCGGGGCGAACCTGCTTGACGACCGCCTCTGCCCGGGCAAGCTCGAGGCTGTCACCCACGCGGTCCGCGAAGTCCTGGACTTCGGGCCGGACAAAGGTGTGTGCAGGGACGAGCAGATCCTCGCGAGGGTCAGGAGCAGTCATGGGTCTTCACCGGGTTCGTTAACAATTGTGAAGCAACCTTTATGAGGGTCACCCGTATATACCTTGGGTACATGGTCAAGCTCCCCTGCCAGGAGGTTGTCTGGGACCTTCTTCCCGCCATCCGTGCAGCCCTGGCTGCCGCCCTTGTCCGTAAAGGCCACTCGCAGCTCGAGGCTGCCCGACTGATCGAGACCGCGCCCGCCGCGATCTCGCAGTACCTCTCGGGCAAGAGGGGATACCGGATCGAGTTCGATGACGACATCAAGGTCGAGATCGAACGGGCGGCCGACGAGCTCGCGAGCGGCGAGGCCGAAGACGTCCCGGCCCGGCTCTGCGCCATCTGCCGATCCGTGCGTGAGCGGGCGGCAGCAGCGAACGGACAGCCCGTCGCCGGGGGATGCATCGACCCGCCCCAGCCAGAGGAGCGGTAGATGTCCTCGGGATTGACTCCGGGCGAGAGGGAACGATACGGCCGTCAGATCCTCTCGTTCGGAGAGGAGGGCCAGGAGCGGTTGAAACGGGCGCACATCGTGGTCGCGGGTGTGGGAGGACTGGGCTCGCCAGCCGCGATCTACCTCGCCGTCGCGGGTGTCGGCCGGTTGACGCTGATCGACCATGACACGGTCGAATCGACAAACCTGAACCGACAGATACTGCACGGGGATGCCGACCAGGGCCGGCCGAAGGTGGAGTCCGGTGTCGATACGCTCCGGGCCCTCAACCCATTGATCCAGGTCGAGGCCAGGCGGATGACGATCACAGATGAGAACGTGGCCCGGTTGATCGGCACGGCCGATGGGATCGTGGACGCGATGGACAACTATTCGGTCCGGTTCATGTTGAACCGCGTCGCTCACGAACGCGGCATCGCCCTCTTTCACGGGGCCGTCCAGGGATTTCACGGCCAGGTGACGACCTGCGTCCCTGGTCGCGGCCCCTGCCTCGCCTGCCTCTTTCCGCGTGTCCCGCCAAAGGAGGTCTTTCCTGTCGTCGGGGTCACGCCGGGCGTGATCGGGTGCATCCAGGCGACCGAGGTGATCAAGTACCTGACCGGAGAGGGCGAGCTCCTGACCGACCGGCTTCTGCTCTGGGACGGGCTGGCCGGCCGCATGGAGGAGATCAGGGTCGCGCCGCGCTCCGGGTGTCCGGTCTGCGGCGGAGGAGAGACGAGATGAATGTCACAATCCGCTCCTTTGGGCAGTTCCGTGAGACATTTTGAGACGTGCACGGACTGAACGTCCCCGAGGGTGAACGACTGATGGATCTCCAGGAGGAGATCGCCGCCCGGACTCCCGGTGGAAAGGAGGCGCTCTTCGCTGGAGATGGCCGATTGCGTGAGTATGTGATCCTGATGCAGGGTCCGGGCACGGGTCGAGCAGGATCGCGTCCACTCCGCGCTCGTGAAGCCGAAGCCAGGGCAGAAGGTTCGAATGGTGTTCAGCTCTCGCGGTGACCACCCGGTCACCTCATCTCCAGGGGAGTCCATGGGCGACAAGGTTGATCGCCTTGGCCGTATTCTTCGTCGCGACGAGGGTGCCATGCTCACCGCCGATGAACCGGCCCACGGCTCGATGCGCCTCCTCGTACCGAAGCGTCGCCATCCGGGCGAGGCGGGGGACGCCCCGCCCGACGTTTTCGCGATACATGAGGTCGAACTCCCGGACCGTATCGGCGACCGGCACGGGCGTCAGGCTGACCGTTGCACGGTCCAGGTAGTGGAGGTTGGCGAGCAGGGGAAAGCCGGGTCGGCAGTCCTCAATCGGCATGATCAGCCCCGGTTGAAGATCGGATAGAAAGGAATGAAGGAGGGCTGTTCATATCTCGAAGAGGTCGGTCGAGAGGTAGCGCTCACCCGTATCGGGCAGGATCACGACGACGTGCGCACCCGCGCTCTCCGGGCGGGCGGCGACCTGGAGCGCAGCCCACATCGCGGCCCCGGACGAGATCCCGGCGACGATCCCTTCCTCTCGGGCGAGGCGGCGGGCCGTCTCGTAGGCGTCCTCGTTCGTCACCTGGATGATCTCGTCGATGACCGCACGGTTCAGCACGTCCGGGACGAAGCCCGCCCCGATCCCCTGGATCGGATGGGGGCCCGGAGCACCACCCGAGAGGACGGGCGACGCGGCCGGCTCGACCGCGACTGCCCTGAACGATGATTTTCTGGCCTTGAGCGCCTCGCTGACGCCGGTGATCGTCCCACCCGTGCCGACACCGGCGACCAGGATGTCCACCGATCCGTCGGTGTCCTCCCAGATCTCCCTGGCCGTGGTCTCACGGTGGACCTGCGGGTTCGCCGGGTTCCGGAACTGCTGAGGGATGAAGACCGCGTCCGGGTCCCCGGCGGCGATCGCCTCGGCACGCGAGACCGCCCCCTTCATCCCCTCGGCACCGGGCGAGAGGACGAGCTCGGCCCCCAATGCCTTTGCCAATCTTCGCCGCTCGGCTGACATCGTCTCGGGCATGACGAGCCGAAGGCGGTACCCCCGGGCCGCCGCGACCATCGCCAGCGCGATCCCCGTGTTGCCGCTCGTCGGCTCAACGATCAGGGTCCCCGTCTTCAGCAGTCCGCCCTCCTCCGCCGCCTGGATCATGGCAAGAGCAATCCGGTCCTTGATGCTCGCCATCGGGTTGAACGCTTCGACCTTCGCCAGGACTGTGCCCGGGAGCCCCACGGCCATGCGGTTGATCCGGACAAGGGGTGTGTGTCCGATCGTGGCCGTGATATCGTCGTAGATCCGGCTCATCGAATAACAATTGTGATGGGACTATTTAGGCCTGACTCCAGGCACCTCATCCATCGCGCCCGAGCGGTAGCCCTCGAGGTCGAGGGCCACGTAGGTGAACCCGACCGATCTCACGGCGGCAACAAGGCGAGGCGCCAGCTCGAGGGCACGCGGAAGGTCGGGGACAGGGACCTCGATCCGGGCAACCCTGCCGTGGGCTCGGACACGCCCCTGCGTGAAACCGAGCCCGAAGAGCGCCTCCTCGGCAGCCTCCACCATGGCCAGCACCCCGGGCTCGAGGGGTTCGTTGTAGGGGACACGGGAGGCGAGGCAGGCGGCGGAGGGCTTCCTGGCGAACGAGAGGTCGAGAGACCCGGCGATTGCACGTATCTCCGGTTTCGTGATCCCCACGGTGACGAACGGGTGGCGGACGCCCAGCTCTCTGCAGGCTCTCAGCCCGGGCCGGTGTTCAGCGAAGTCCGAGCAGTTCACCCCGTCGACCACCGTTCCGAGACCCCGCTCCGCTGCCTCGCGGTGGAGAAGCGGGATAAGAGCCATCTTGCAGTGATAGCACCGATCCTCGGCGTTCGCAGCGATCGCCGGGGTTCCAAGGGGATCGAACGGGATCACGACGAGCGGGAGGTCGTGCTTCCGCGCGATCTCGTGCGCCTCCCGAGCGGCCGAACGCGGGATCAGGGGACCGTCGAGAAAGGCGCAGGCCATCTGTTCGCCGAGGACCTCGCGGGCGACCACGGCGAGAAGGGACGAGTCGACTCCC